>JBOHBY010000842.1:0-4774 GCA_050698635.1 Spirillospora sp. | reverse complement strand
GTGGACGACCGCGGGCGCCTACATCGAGAACGCCGAGGACCGGAAGGGCACCATCACCCCGGGCAGCCTCGCCGACCTCGTCGTCCTGGACGGCGACGTCCTCACCGCCGACGACGAGGAGTTGCAGCAGATGACGCCCACCCTCACGCTCGCGGGCGGACGCGTCGTCCACTCCGCGTAATCCGCCTGACCCACTCCTCACGCTCGGGCCGTACTGACGGGTGAGACCCGAGCGTGAGGAGCGCCATGAGCCATCCACTGAATGGCGGTGGGTGGGGGCTGGAGGACGGTCCGTTCAGGCGCCCGCCTCCGCCTCCGCCGACCGTCCCGCTGTTCGCGACCCACTACGAGGAACCCCACCGCGACCACGGCGGCGGCGGTTCGGGACGTTCGGTCGTCGCGGCCGTACTCGCCGCCCTCCTGGTCGGCGGCCTGACCGGCGGCCTCGCCGGAGCCTTCGCCGGACGGATGACAGTGACCGCCCCGGCGTCGCCCGCGTCCACCGCCGAGCCGGTGAAGAGCGAGGGTTTGAGCGCGGTGGCGGCGCGGGTGCAGGCGAGCGTGGTGTCGATCGAGGTGCGGGCGGGGAACGCACGCGGAACCGGGTCCGGGTTCGTGATCGACCGGCGGGGGCACGTGCTGACCAACGCGCACGTCGTCGACGACGGCGGTTCGGTCACCGTCGTGCTGGCCGACCGGCGCCGCGTCCGCGCGCGGGTGGCGGGCTCCGACCGCGCCCTCGACCTGGCCGTCCTTGCGATCCCCGCCGTCGCCAGCCCGGCCCCGCTCGCGTTCGGCCGCTTCTCGGACGTGCGGGTCGGCGACCAGGTCCTCGCGCTCGGCTCCCCGCTGGGCCTCCAGGGGACGGTCACCGGCGGTATCGTCAGCGCGCTGAACCGCAGGGTGCGCATCGGACAGGGCGGGGTCGGCGACGCGCTCCAGACCGACGCGTCCATCAACCCGGGCAACTCCGGCGGGCCGCTGGTCAACGCGCGCGGCGAGGTCGTCGGCGTGAACACGGCGATCGCGACGCTGATGCGCGGCGGGGGCGGTTCGATCGGCATCGGCTTCGCCATCCCCGCCGACCGCGCCCGCGCCGGAGCCCGCCGCCTGGCCCGCTGACGCCCCGCCCGCTGACGCCCCGCCCGCTGACGCCAAGCCGAATCGGCTTCATGATTGGAGCATGGCGAATCCACAGATCCCTGGGCCGCCCGCCGGGCAAGACGGTACCGACGCGATCGTGGCGGCGGGCGGGCTGCACAACTACCAGCTGAAACTGCATGCCGAGTACGGGCCGGTGGTCCGGTTCGCGCTGCCGGGCGCGGACGCGGCGGTCTCGGTCGCCGACCCGGTGCTCCTTGAGGCCACCGTGAACATCGACAAGCGGCCGGAGAAGCTGTTCGAGTTCCTGGCGCCGCTCCAGGAGTCGGGCAACCTCCAGACGATGCCCGCTTTCGAGCACGGCCCGTGGCGCCGGGTGATGCTGTCCGTGCTGGCCGGACGCCCCTCGCACGAGGCGCACTTCGCGCAGTTCACGGCGCTCACGTCCGCGCTCGCCGACCGGTGGGCGGCGCTTCCCGCCGGGCAGGCCGTCGCGTTGCAGAAGGACCTGAGCGAGCTGTCGCTGCGCATGATCTGCGAGTACGCGCTCGGCAGCGGCCTGGCGTCGGAGGACTCCGCCGGACGGGTCGTGTCCGCGTTCGAGGACGTCCTCACCGAGCATCTGGCCAAGCTGTACCACGCCGACGTGGCGGGCGACGCCGAGGAACGCCGCGCCCGCGCTGACGAAGCCCTCACCTACCTGCGCGGCACCGTCGACCGCGTCCTCGCCGCACACGACCCTTCGGCGAAGGCCGACCGGAGCGACATGATCGCGGCGCTGGTCGCGGCGGGCGAGTCGCCCGCGCGGATCCGCGACTCGGTGCTGATGACCATGCTGGCCGCCCACCACACCACCGGCGTCGCCATCTCCTGGACGCTCTACCTCCTGGCCCAGCACCCGGACGCGGCCGAACGCATCACCGCCGAACTCGACCAGGTCCTGGGCGACCGCGCCGTCCCCGAGTACGGCGACCTGAAGAAGCTGGCCTACCTCGACAGGGTGCTCAGGGAGGCGATGCGGCTGTACCCGCCGGGCCCGTACGGCGCGCGGGAGGCCACCGAGGACCTCATGCTCGGCGGCTACGCCATCCCGGCCGGCACGACGATCTTCCTTCCCTTCTGGGCCGTCCACATGAACCCCGACCACTGGCCGAACCCCGGCGTGTTCGATCCCGACCACTTCACCCCGGAGGCGTCGGCCGGACGGCACAGGCTCGCCTACATCCCGTTCGGGCTCGGCCCGCGCGGCTGCGAGGGCGCGGCGCTCGCGATGGTCGAGGCCGAACTCGTGCTGGCCATTCTGCTAAGACGTTTCCAATTCCAGCTGGTTCCCGAACAGACGGTGACGCCAATCGAACGCTTCGTGCTGTGGGCCGCCGAGGACATCCACATGACGCTCACACCTCGCCACCCTGCGCGTACGTGAACCTGAAATCTGACGCACAAAATTCGATATACGACATGGCCAAGTCAGATATGACGTCGTATCGAACGACGGTGCGATGATCGGGGCTGCCAGGTTTCCCCACGGTCTCGACCGGAGGACCCCTAATGAGACCCAGCACGGCCCTGAAGATGACCATGTCCATCATCGTCGCGGCAGTCGGACTGACGGCGGCGACCACGGCGGCGAGCACGGCGGCACCGGCCGCCGCGCCGCCGCCCTGTTCGGACGGCACCCTCGTCCAGACCGACAGCGGCCCCGTCTGCGGGCTCGACGGCGACGGCGTCAGGAACTGGCTGGGCGTGCCCTACGCCGCCCCGCCCGTCGGCGCCCTGCGCTGGGAGGCACCGGCGCCGCACCCCGGCTGGACGTCGACGCTGCCGGCGACCGAACTCGGCAGCGCCTGCCCGCAGCCGTCCGACTTCCGGCCCGGCTCGACGGAGGAGGACTGCCTGAAGCTGGACGTCCGCGTCCCCGAGAACGCCGGGGACCAGCCGCTGCCCGTCATGGTGCAGTTGCATGGCGGCGGGTTCCGGCTCGGCACCCCGTCCAACGGGACCCGGCTCGCCACCACCGGGAAGGTCATCCAGGTGGAGGTGCGGTACCGGCTCGGCATCATCGGGTTCCTGTCCCACCAGGGCCTCGGGGCGAACGCCGGGAACTACGGGATCGAGGACCAGCAGGCCGCGCTCGGCTGGGTCAAGCGCAACATCGCCAGGTTCGGCGGCGACGCGGGCAACGTGACGATCTTCGGCCCGTCCGCCGGAGGGTCGAGCGTGTGCGCCAACATGGCGTCGCCGACCGCACGCGGATTGTTCAACAAGGGCATCATCGAAAGCGGCGAGTACAACGCGCTGCGCGGCGTCACCGCCACCTGGCAGGCGCAGGACTGCGCGGCCAAGCTGCCGACGCAGGCCCAGGCGCAGGCCGCCGGGGCCCGCTTCGCCACCGCCGTCGGTTGCGGAAGCGCCACCGACGTCGCCGCCTGCCTGCGCCAGGTACCGGTGCAGACCCTCCTGGACGCGGCGGGCGACGGCCTAGGGCCCAACAGCGGGACGATGGCGCCCATCGTCGACGGCAAGACCCTGACCACGTCGCCGGGGCAGGCCTTCGCGAGCGGGGAGTTCAACAAGGTCCCCGTCATCCACGGCGTGGCGAGGGACGAGTCGCAGATCCGTCCGGCCGAGACGCCTCAGGAGTTCGAGGCCCAGGTCCGCAGCCAGTACGGCGAGTACGCGCCGAAGGTGCTGAAGCGCTACCCGCTGTCGGAGTATCCGGAGCCTTCGGCGTTCATCGCGGCGCGGACCGTCCTCGCCGACTCCACGTCCGTCTGCCCGGCGCTGCTCAACGACCGGCGCCTGGCCGAGCACGTGCCGGTGTACGCCTACCGGTTCGACGACACGAACCCGCCGCCGCTGCCGTTCATCGACGCGACGAAGCCCGCCGGTGCGTTCCACGTAGGCGAGTTCAGCTACCTGTACCACGGCACCTTCCCGAACCAGCCCGCGCTGGACCCGAACCAGAAGGCGCTCCAGGCCCAGCTCACCTCCCAGTGGACGGGTTTCGCCCGCACTGGTGACCCCAACGTGGACGGCACCCCGCGCTGGAAGCCGTTCACCACCGAGAAGCAGGCGCAGATGTCGCTGCTGCCCGCCGGGACGAGCCGCATGACCCGCGAGATCTCGTGGCCGCACCACTGCAACTTCTGGAACAAGCTCGCCCCGATCACCGGCTGACCCGATCGGCCCGGAATCGGAAGGGACGCCTCCGCGCCGCTCGGAGCGGTGCGGGGGCGTCCCGCCGTTCTAGTCGTAGGAGGCGAGCGTGCGGCCGTGCGCGCCGAGGACGTGGGCGAACAGCGCGGGCGCGCGGGTGCCGTCGGCGGCGTCCGGCAGGACCTCGGGAGTGAGCGTCCAGTCGGTGCCGACCCACGAGTCGGCGATGATGCCCTCGCTGGAGGGCAGGTTGTTGCAGATCTGCCGTACGCGGATGGCCCGCACCGACTCGGCGGCCGGGGTGTCGGTCTCCACCAGCAGCACCGGGACGCCGACGAGCGGGCCGTCCTCGACCAGGCGCAGCAGCTGGTGCGCGTCCTCGCCGTCGAGCGCGGCGCCCGCGTCGAGGATCACCGCGAGCCGCAGCGGCGGGCCGTCGGCGAGACCGGCGGGCAGCTCGCCGTCCTGCCCGCCGACCTGGCGCAGGTCGACCAGGTCGAGCAGGCGCCGGATC
>JBOHBY010000841.1:0-7545 GCA_050698635.1 Spirillospora sp. | reverse complement strand
ACCTATGATCCTCGCCGCCTACGTTCGCGATGGACGCATCGAGTGGACGCATCGAGTAGACGAACCGAATTGTGTGCGGAATCGAGGAGTCGGGCAATGGGTCTCTTTCCTGGATCGCTTCTGGACGCGCTGCGCGAGTCGCCCGGCGCGGCGGCGTTCGAGCATTCCGGCCGGGTCGTCTCCCGTGGTGAGACACTGCGGCTCATCGGCATGCTGGCGGCCGGTCTGCGGGACGCGGGGCTCGGGCCTGGCGACGGTCTGGCCATCCGCACCGCCGTCACGCCGGAGGCGTTCGCCGCGCACATCGCCGCGCACATCGTCGGCTGCCGCGTGGTCGGCGTCCGGCCGGGGTACGCCGCCGGGCAGCTCGCGCACGTGCTCGGTCTGGGTGTGGACGCGCTCCTCGTCGACCCGGAGTCCGCGTCGCCCGATCTGCTCGACGCGGCCGGCGAGGTGCCCGTGCTGTCGCTCGGCGGGCCGTGCCCAGGCGCGCTCGATCTTCTGGAAACACCGCGCGACGGTTCGCTCGACGTTACGGCGCGTCCCGATGATGTGGCCCTGCTGGCGTTCACCAGCGGCAGCACCGGACGACCCAAGGGCTGCGCGGTCACCTACCGGGCGCTGAGCGAGCACTGGGCGTGGCAGCCGCGCGCCTGGGGGCCGGTCGCCGCCGGGCTGGCCGCGGCGTTCGAGCGGTACATGCTGTTCGGGACGCTGGCCAGCATGGTGGTGTTCGAGTTCGTCGCGCCGTGCCTGCTGGGCGGCGGCACCGCCGTGATCCCCGAGGACGACGGCCGCCCGCTGTTCCCGTACGCGATCGAGCGGTACGGGATCACCGGGTCGATCATCACCGTCCCGCGGCTCGGGCAGATGCTCGACGCGCTCCGCCGCGACCCGGCCGACGTGCGGAGCCTGCGCGCGCTGATGGTGTCGGGTTCGCCGCTCGGCCCGCACCGGCTGGCGGAGGCGGTGGAGCGGCTCGGGCCGGTCGTCTACAACGGGTACGGGCAGACCGAGGTGGGGTCGGTGTCGATGCTGACGCCCGCCGACATCGCGGCCGGACGGCTGACGTCGGTCGGCCGTCCGCATCCGGGCGTCGAGATCAGCGTCCGCGACGACGACGGCGGCGGCGCGGAGACCGCCCGGGGACGGACGGGCGAGATCCTCGTGCGGAGCCCGTCCATGATGGCGGCCTACTGGGGCGACCCGGAGGAGTCCCGCGACACGCTGCGCGACGGCTGGGTGCGCACCCGCGACCTCGGCCATCTCGACGAGGACGGTTTCCTGCACCTCGACGGCCGGGCCCGCGACGCCGTCATGGTCAACGCGATGGTGGTGTACGCGGGGCCGATCGAGCGGGTCCTGGCCGGGCATCCGGACGTCGCCGAGGCGTACGTGGTCGGGGCACCCGACGAGCGGACCGGCGAGGCCGTCCACGCCTTCGTCATCCCGTCCGCCGGGCGCGAAGTGAGCACGTTGGACGCCGCCGTCCTGAAGGAGCTGGCGGCGCTCGTCGAGGACGAGCTCGGCGAGGACAGCGTCCCGCGGACGATCACCGTCCTACACGAGGTCCCGGCGGCCGCCAGCGGCAAGCCGGACAAACGGGCACTCCTCCTCAAGATCAGGCACGAAGGGCCGCGGGACGGTTCCTTCTGATCAATCTCTGAGATTCGGCGCCTTGACTCGGGTTGACCGTTCAATCACATCGTCGTTCGTGGTGGAGGGTGTCGTGCCGAACCAAATCCTGGACTGCCTGGTGATCGGTGCCGGTCCCGCCGGTCTGCAACTCGGCTATCTCCTGAAAAAGTCGGGGCGCAGGTACCTGATCCTGGAGACGGGGTCCACGCCGGGGACGTTCTTCCAGACGTTCCCGCGCCACCGCACCCTCATCTCGAACAACAAGAAGCACACCGGGACCGACGACCCGGAGCTCAACCTGCGGATGGACTGGAACTCGCTCCTGACCGACGACCCGGAGCTCCTGTTCACCCGCTACAGCGACCGCTACTTCCCCCCTGCCGACGAGATGGTCCGCTACCTCGCCGATTTCGCCGAGCGCTGCGACCTCGACATCGCCTACGGCACCCGCGCCGCGACCATCACGCGCGACGACGCGGGCCTTTTCCAGGTCGTCGACGAAAGCGGCGAGCTCTACCGGGCGGAGCGGCTGGTCATCGCATCAGGGTTCGCGCGGCCGAATATCCCGCCGATCCCGGGCATCGAGACCGCCGACCTGTACGGCGACCACTCCACCGACCCGGCCGACTACACCGACAAGCGGGTGCTGATCCTCGGCAAGGGCAACTCGGCGTTCGAGACGGCGGAGAACCTGATCGAGACGGCCGCGGTGATCCATGTGGCCGGGCCGCACTCGGTCAAGCTGGCGTGGCGGACGCACTTCGTCGGGCACCTGCGGGCCACCAACAACAACTTCCTCGACACCTACCAGCTGAAGTCGCAGAACGCGATCCTGGACGGCGAGGTCAGGCGCATCGAGCGGCAGGCGGACGGCGGCTACCTGGCCACGGTCGGGTTCACCCGGGTGGACGAGGTCACCAAGGACATCCCGTACGACCATGTGATCGTCTGCACGGGCTTCGCCCTGGACGCGTCCGTCTTCGGCGAGGGCGCCCGCCCCGAACTGACGATCAACGGCCGGTTCCCCCTGCTCACACCCGCCTACGAGTCGGTGAACGTCCCCGGCCTGCACTTCGCCGGGACGCTGACCCAGTCGCGCGACTTCAAGCACGGGACCAGCGGTTTCATCCACGGTTTCCGCTACGGGACGCGGGCGCTGCACCGCATCCTGGAGCACCGCCACCACGGCACGCAGTGGCCCGGCCAGGCGCTCACGACCGACCCGAAGGAACTGGCGGCGGCGGTGCTGGCGCGGGTGAACCGCAGTTCGGCGCTGTGGCAGCAGTTCGGCGTGCTCGCGGACATGATCGTCCTGGACGGCTCGGGCGGGGCCCGCTACCTGGAGGAGGTCCCGGTCGACTACCGGGACGCGCCCGTCTCCACCGCCGGTCCCGGCGGCTTCTTCACGATCACGCTGGACTACGGGCCCGACCACGACAAGATCGACCCGTTCGACGTCACGGTCGCGCGGATCGCGCAGAGCGACTCCGGCAACGCGCACGAGGGCCACTACCTGCATCCGATCGTCCGGCACCACCGGGACGGGGAGGTGACGGCCGTCCACCACGTGACCGAGAACCTGGAGAACGAGTGGACGTCCGAGGACGTCCACGCCGAGCCGCTGCGCGCGTTCTTCGCCCGGCAGACCGCGCCCACCCCGGTCTGACCATGCGGCCACCAGACCCCCCGTCGCCGCCCGGTGCCCAGCCCGCGCGGCCGCCGACGACAGTGCGGGAGTTCGAGGCCGCGGCCCGCGAGCGCCTCGACCCGGTGCACTACGACTACTTCGCGGGCGGGGCGGGCGACGAGGTCACGCTGCGCGCCAACGAGTCGGCGTTCGGACGCCTCGCGCTGCTCCCCCGCGTCCTGCGCGGCACGGACAAACCAGAGCTCGGCGTGACGCTGCTCGGCGATGCGCCGGGCGGAAGCGCGTCGATGCCCGTCCTGATCGCGCCGACCGCGTTCCACCGGCTCGCCGACCCGGAGGGCGAGCGGGCCACCGCGCGGGCCGCCGCCGCCACCGAGACGATCATGATGGTGAGCCTGGCCTCGACCGTGGCCGTCGAGGACGTGGCCGCCGCCGCGCCCGGGGCCCGGCTGTGGTTCCAGCTCTACCTCCAGCCGGACATGGTGTTCACCGAGACGCTGGTCAGGCGGGCGGAGGCCGCGGGCTGCGGCGCGCTGGTCGTCACCGTCGACTCGCCGGTCTTCGGCACGCGCGGCCGGGACGAACGCAACGGCTTCCACGACCTCCCGGACGGTCTGACCTGCGAGAACATGCGCGACGGCGACCGGATCCGGCCGATCGGGTTCTCCCCCGCGATCTCCTGGGACCATGTCGCCCGGCTCACCGAACTGACCTCGCTCCCGATCGTGCTGAAGGGCGTGCTGCACCCGGCCGACGCCCGCACGGCACTCGACCACGGCGTGTCGGCGCTGATCGTCTCCAACCACGGCGGTCGGCAGCTCGACACGGTCCCGGCCACCGTCGACGTCCTGCCGGAGATCGTGACCGCGGTCGGCGGCGCGGCGCCGGTGCTGCTGGACGGTGGCGTCCGGCGCGGCACCGACGTGCTGAAGGCGCTCGCCCTCGGCGCCGCCGCGGTCGCGGTCGGACGTCCGGTGGTCTGGGGCCTGGGCGCGGACGGCGAGAGGGGAGCCGTCCGCGTCCTGGAGATCCTGCGCGCCGAGGTCGAGGAGGCGCTGGCGCTGTGCGGGCTGGCGTCCGTCCATGACCTGGAACCGGGCATGGTCCGGTGGCAGTGCGGGCAGCACGCGCACCAGGAGATGCACCAGCAGGTGCGGCCATGGTGACGGCGGTGATCGTCGCGGTGGCGGCGGTGGCGGCGGTGGCGGTCGTGCTGAGCCTGCCGTGGTGGCTGCCCGGCCGGATCGTCGCGCTGCGCGGACGGCTGTTCGCGCGGATCAACGGCGACGAGGGCATCCCCGTCCCCGGCGACCTGGTCGGCGTGGAACGGTTCAGGGAGGTCTACGGGCATCCGGCGGCGGGCGGCCGGAGCAGGGGCGCCGCGCTGTCGGACCTGTTCTGGTACTGGCTGTCGCCGGGCGCCCACGTCCACCAGGAGCACCTGGAGGCGGGCGAGCGCTACGACGAGGTCGCCCGGACGACCCGCCGGTATCTCGCCGTCCCGCGCGCGGAAGCCGAGGAGCTGACGCTCCGCTGCGTCACCCGCGTCCTCCGCGAGCGGGCCCCGCGCGGCGACGCGGCCCGGCTGGTGCGGCTGCGCGACCTGATGATGCCGGTCTGGGCGGAGGTCTACTACGAGCTGGTGTTCGGCGAGCCCTGCCCGCGCGAGGCCCGCGACCTGATCGTCGGGAACGCCGACGACGTCGTCACCTCGCTGAAGTGCTGCGGACTGCGCCACATGGGCCGCCGCCACCGCCTCACCCGCTACCTCGAAGGACGGCTGGACGACGTCCGCCATCCGCTCCCCGCGGGCCTGACGAAGGAGGAACAGGCCTACTACCTGCAAGGGACGTTCTTCAACACGGCGGTCGTGCAGATGTCGGAGGCGATGGCGCACCTGCTGATGGTCCTCGCTCGGCATCCGGACGCGGCCGCGGTCGCGCTCACCGGCGACGACCGGGCCTTCGACGCCGTCATGCAGGAGACGTTCCGCCTCTATCCCCTGTTCGGCGTCGCGCACCGCATCACCACCGGCGACATCGACCTGGACGACGGGACGTCCATCCCTGAGGGCTCGGTGCTGTGCTTCGGCTACCCCGAGTTCCACCACGCCGGGTTCGACGACCCGGGCACCTTCGACCCGGGCAGGTTCGAGCACGGGCCGGCCGCCAAGGAGCTGAACCACATCCCGTTCGGCATCGCCGCCAACCGCCCGTGCCCGGCCTGGCGGATGGCGCCGATCACGATGCGGGTCGCCGCGCGGGAGGTGCTGCGCCGGTACGCGCTCGCCTCGTCCGCCGCGCACACCCGGTCGATGCCCAACCGGGGGCCGTGCCTGCTCGTCCCCCGCCACGCGCCCCTCGCCCGCCGGGCCTGGACGCACCGCGCCGCGCTGTCGTTCATGTGGTCACGCGACCGCGCCGAGGACGTGTGGCGCAGCCTCGTCCAGCTCGTCCTCGGCACCTACATGGTGTGGGACGCGCGCCGGCAGCGGCTCTGCGAACGCCACTTCGCACAACTGGAGACCAGCGATGCCTCATCTCGCAGCGGCACCCGTTGACCCGAACCTTGAGCTGGCGCTCAAGGTGCTCCCCGCCCTCATCGTCATCCTGATCGCCGCGGGGGTGTGCGGCCGGCTCGCGAAGACGGTCGGCCAGCCGCGCGTCCTCGGCGAGATGATCGCCGGCGTCCTGCTCGGCCCGACGCTGTTCGGGGCGGTGTGGCCGGACGCGCAGGAGAAGGTGTTCCCGGACGAGGTCGTCCCGATCCTGTACGTGCTGAGCACCATCGGGCTGACCCTGTACATGTTCCTCGTCGGCGCGGGCCTTGACCGCGGTTCGCGGACACCGGGCGAGGGACGGCGCGCGTCGCTGCTGGCGCTGTCGGGGATCCTTCCGTCGATCGTCCTCGGCTTCGCCGTGGGGGCCGCGCTGTGGGGCACCCTGTCGCGCGACGACGTCGGACGGTGGGAGTTCGCGCTGTTCGTCGGCGGCGCGCTGTCGCTGACCGCGTTCCCGATGCTGGCCAGGATCCTGTACGAGCGTGGCCTGGAGAACTCCCGGCTCGGACGGCTGTCGCTGCTGGCCGCGTCCATCGACGACGCGGCGGCGTGGTGCCTGCTCGCGATCCTGTCGGCGTGGCACCTCGGCACCGGTTCGGGCGACGCGGTGCGCACCATCGGGCTCGCGGCCGTGTTCGCGGCGGTGATGCTGCTGGTGGTCGCCCGGCTGCTGCGCCCGCTCGGCGAACAGGTGGTACGGTCCGGCACGCTCAACCCGACCGCGCTCTACATCGTGATCATCGTGCCGCTGGTGGGGGGCTGGCTCACCGACTGGATCGGCGTCTACTCGGTGTTCGGCGGGTTCGTCGCCGGGCTCGCCATGCCGCGCGACCGGGCGTTCCGCGAGGCGCTGCACGCGCGGATGATGGGCGTCGTGTCGACGCTGCTGCTGCCGGTGTTCTTCGCCTTCTCCGGCCTGAACACCGAGCTCGGCGGCATCACCGGCGCCACCATGATCCTCGCCTTCGTCGCGATCATGGCCGCGGGGTTCTGCGGGAAGTACTTCGGCTGCGCGCTGGCGATGCGCGGGCTCGGGTTCGGCTGGCGCGACTCCTACGCGGTCGGCGGGCTGATGAACGCGCGCGGCCTGATGATCCTGATCTTCATCAACATCGGGCTGGCCCAGGGCATGATCACCAAGGAGCTGTTCGCGATGCTGGTGCTCGTCGCGGTCATCACCACCGCGGGCGCCGTCCCGCTCTATCGGCTCGCGCTGCCGGACCGGCTGGAGCGCGAACGCGTCCCGGAGAAGGAACGTGAGCCCGTCGCGCGGGCCGCGTGACGGTCCGTCGAGCGGCGTTGATTTCCCATGACGAGTCCGGGGCCCGTTCGGTTCAAATTTGAAGAACATTGTCCAGTACTGTCCGCTCCGCTGGTGGTCCGCCAGAAGCGGTGGGAGCGTTGGGCCGTGTCCGATCCAACGGGCCCCGGCGACCCGCCACGCCGGCTGTTGATCGTCGAGGACGACCGCGAACTCGCCCGGATGCTCGGCGGCCTGTTCGCCGAGCAGGGCTACGCGGTCGAACTCGCGGCCGAGGGCCAGCGAGGCCTGCACCTCGGGCTGAGCAGGGACTACGACGCGCTGATCATCGACCGCGGGCTGCCCGTGCTCGACGGCGTCGAGCTGCTGCGGCGGCTGCGCGGCCGGGCCGTCACCGCGCCCGCGCTCGTGCTCACCGCCTACGGGTCGGTCGCCGAC
>JBOHBY010000840.1:0-2273 GCA_050698635.1 Spirillospora sp. | reverse complement strand
ACCCACCGCCATTCAACGGACGAGCTTCGCTCGACGGATTGGTAGCCGAGCGTCACCGCCTGCCAGCCGAGGTCGGCCGGTTCGGCGGCGGCCTCGCTGCGTCCGGCGGCGAACACGCCGCTGCCCGGCCGCGTCACCACCAGGCCCTCGGCGGCCAGCAGGCCCAGCGCCCGCGACACCGTCACCGGGCTGACCCGGTGCCGCTCGACCAGGCTCCGGCTGGACGGGAGCCGTTCCCCAGCCCCCATCCGGCGGACGTCGGCGCGCAGCGAGTCGGCCAGCGCCGCAACACTGCTATCGTGTTTCATGAAGACCGAGGATAGCGCTACCGCCTCCACGCCGATAGCGGACATCGGCACCGACGCGAACACCGCCGCGGGCCCGGGTCCTGGCCTCTGGCTCGCTGCCATAGGCGTCCTGATCTTCTCCTTCACCATTCCCAGCACGGTCATCGGGCTGGAGGGGCTCAACCCGTACCTGATCGGCGTCGGCCGCTCCGCCGCCGCGACCGTCCTGGCCGCCGTCGTCCTGCTGGTGGTGCGGGCCCCACGCCCGCGCCGCGACCAGCTGGCGGGGTTCGCGGTCGTCGGCGCCGGTGTCATCTTCGGGTTCCCGGTGCTGTCCACGCTCGCGCTCGACCATGGCGCCTCGTCCGCCCACTCGGCCGTCGTGGTCGGGCTGCTGCCCGCCGTCACCGCCGTGTTCGGCGTGCTGCGCGCGGGGGAGCGGCCGTCCGGGGCCTTCTGGCTGGCCGGGGCCGCCGGCGCGGTCTGCGTCACCGGGTTCGCGCTGATCCGCGGCGCGGGCCACGTCACCACCGCCGACCTGCTGCTGTTCGGCGCGCTGATCACTTGCGCGGCGGGCTACACCGAGGGCGCGCGGCTCGCCCGCGACATGCCGGGCTGGCGCGTCATCTCCTGGGCGCTCGTGCTGGTCGCGCCGATCACCGTCCCGGTGACCGTCTGGCTGCTCGCGACGACCAGCCCCAACTGGACGGGCCGCGCCACGCTCGGCTTCGGCTACGTCGCCGCCTTCTCCGCCTACGTCGGCTTCTTCGCCTGGTACGAGGGTCTGGCACGGGCCGGGATCGCGCGCGCCAGCCAGGTCCAGCTCACCCAGCCCGTCCTGACCCTGCTCTGGTCGGCGATCCTGCTCGGCGAGGACGTCGACGCCACGACCGCGCTCGCCGCCGTCGCCGTCCTGGTCTGCGTGGCCGTAACCCAGCGCACCCGCGTCGACCGGGCACCGCGCCTCGCGGGCCGCGGAGCCGTCCCGTACGACCGGCCTGAAGCAGGCCGGTCGCGACGGAATCGATCAGTCCCTGACAATCTGGGCCAGAAGGGTGACGACGCCCACGCCCACCCCGATGGGGATCGCGAGACGCGGGGCGGCGGCGGTCAGCGCGGCGGCGCCGACCGCCACGAGGATGATCACTAGTGCGCGGGTGCTGATCAGCGGTCTGGGTTCGGCCTGATCCGGTCGTCCTCGCATGGTCGGCTCGACCTCCATCCAGGTGGACGGGCTAGGACCGGGCGGCCCCCGCCGAGCCCCGGCCCGAGCCCCGGCTGGAACCCTGGCCGGCCACCAAAGCCGCCTGGTCATCACAGGGTTCCCCCGCTGTCAACGGCGCGCCGCGCGCGGCGCGCGATCCCGTCCCAATCGTGGCCGATTCATGGCCGGTCGCTGGACGGCGCGAGGCCGAACCCCGAGAATGGCGCGTCCGATCCGCCGGACAGATCCGGGATCATTGCGGAATGGCGAAGACCGCACGGGTTCGTGGTGGGCCGGGCAGGGTTGTGCTCCGCTGGACGGGCTGGACCGTGGCCTACGTCCTCGGCCTCGTCGCGCTCGCGTTCTCCGGCGCGTGGGTGTGGTGGCAGCAGGAGCCGCAGGCGCGCGGCACGTCCGTGAACGCGCTGTGGGCGCAGCACGAGTGGGTGGGGGAGCCGCACACCGACGCCGAGTACCGCGCGCTGGGGAAACTGCTCCAGCGGAACCGAATCTCTGACGTGTTCTTCCATGCGGGACCGTTCGAAGCGGACGGGACGGTGCCCGCCCACAAGTACCGCTACGCCCGGCAGCTGATCCAGGCCGTACGTACGTACGCGCCGGGCGTGCGCGCCCAGGCCTACCTCGGGCAGATACGGATGGTGGACGGCTACGGCCTCATCGACCTGGACGACCCGAAGGTGCGCGAGCGGGTGCTCAAGACCGACGCGGCCTTCCTCGACCTAGGCTTCGACGGCATCCACTACGACTTCGAGCCGATCTAC
>JBOHBY010000839.1:0-4847 GCA_050698635.1 Spirillospora sp. | reverse complement strand
CATCGACAGCAGCAGTTCCAGCCAGCGGATCGCGATGACCCGTCCGATGCCCGGATGGATCCCGATCCCGAGGAAGATCGGCCCGGCCACCAGCAGCAGCAGGAACGCGATCTTCACCACGATCAGCGCGATGGCGATGACCATGATGAGCACGCCCGCGACGATCGCCGCGAGCAGCCCGCCGAACGCGACCCCGAGCCGGTTCTCCCAGTTCTTGCCCTGGAACAGCGAATACGTGCCGGGATGCTCGTCCTTGATGTTCTTGCTGACGTCCTTGTAGGCGTCGGCCTTCTTCCCGAGATCGGCGCTGTTGTCGTCGCCGTAGGTCTCCGGCAGGTCGACGGCCTGTGCCCAGAGCAGCTTGTCGGCGTTGTCCTTGACGACCTTGGCGTTGGGATCGGTGGTGCCGAACTCGCCTTGCAGCCACGGTTTGCAGACCAGTGCCACCCAGAGCCGGTTCGCGTTGCGGGTCGTCTCGTCCAGGCTCTCCGCCGCCGACGGGTCCGGTTTCCCGGCGGCCGTGGGCACGCACACTCCACCCTTGGTGTCGCTCTGCGGCAACGCGGCGTTGAACGCGGCGCTCGTCGCCTCCGACGTCGTCGTCCCGAGCGTGGTGAAGTCGGAGGGGCGCGCGATCAGCCAGACCAGGGCCACCATCGCGACGATCATCCAGATCACGCCTTCGGTGACCTTGCTGGCCCGTTTGCGGACGAGCCCCCACCAGGCCAGCCACATCGCCCCGAGGATGACCACCCACGACCAGTAGCGCGCGTTGAACGTCGTGCCCATGTCGGTGATGACTTCGTCGACGGTGTCCTTGAGCCAGTCGAGCAGCGACGGCGACGCGGCCGCCTGGTAGACGCTGATCGTGGTCCGGTCGATCGCCCGGACGAAGGTGAACACCGTGTTGGCGAGCCCGTTGCCCATCAGCGCCATCGCGTCCGAGCAGCCCATGTCGACCGCGTACCAGTACTGCCCGGCCGTGCCGTACCGGTCGTAGTACGTCAGGTTCTCGACGGGGGTCTTCTGCAGTTTCTCGCTGGGATAGTCGGGCGGCTTGACCATGCCGTCCGTCCCGGAACCGTACTGCTCCGGAGACGGGCTCTCCGCCGGGTTGCACGCGTCGTTCGGCGTTGGCAGGCCCGGGTTCGGCACAGACGCCATCGCGGGTGACAAGGGGCCGATCATGAACAGCGCCATGACCACCAGGAGCAGCACCGATCGGCGCGTGCCCGGGTGCCTTCGCCGCCGCTCCGGGCGGCCCCGCCGGGAGCGGTGGCGCCGCTGCTTCAGCACGGCACGGTCGAGGCCTTCGGCGGGTGAGCGCTGCAGGCGCTCCATCCCGTCGCGGGGACCTCTCATCGACTGACCTCCTCGACCTCGGCCCCCGCGGCGGTGAGTTCGGACGGACCCGGCCGGGACCGGGTCGGGTTGGTGTCGAGCCAACGCTGCAGTTCCTCGGAGATCAGGTCGACGCCGATGCGTCCCGCTCGGCCGTCGAGGTCACGGAAGATGCATTCGCCGTTGCCGAGGTTGCGCAGCACGGCCTTGTGGTCCTCGGACGCCTCCACCCCGAGAAGCGCCATCACGTTCCCGACCTCGACCCGCTCGGTCGACCGGAACGAGAACACCGACGACAGGCAGTTCGTCACCTGCTCGTTCAGCAGGTCGCCCGCGTTCTGCGAGACGAGGATCAGCGCGGTGTTGCGCGAGCGGCCCATCCGCGACACCTCGGGCACCAGCTTGGCGCCCTCGGGCGTCGACGTGATCGCCCACGCCTCGTCCAGGAAGATGGCCTTCGGCATCCGCCGGTCGAGGCCGTGCATGAGCCGCCGGGCGAACTGCGACACCAGGTACATCAGCGCCACCGACAGGCGCTGCTCGTAGGAGTAGTCCTCCCGCGAGATCGTGACATCCGGCAGGGTGAGGCCGCCGAGCGTGAACACCGTCGTCCATCCGGCGGTGTCGATGCGGTCACCGCCGGACGGGTCGAAGCACAGCCGCGCGAGCCGCATCTCCGACATCGACCGCAGCACCGCGCCGAGGTTCTTGGACGCCGGGTCGTCCGCGGCCTCCAGGTAGTCGACGACGCGTCCGAGCGAGGGCCGTTCGGCGTTCGCGACCGCGCCGACCGCCTGGATCATCGCGGACTCGCGCTCCTCCGACATCCTCGGCAGCAGCAGCCGCAGCGTCTCGGTCGCCATCGTCTTCATCGTGGCGAGGTCGTCGCCGAACGAGAACGGGTCGAGCAGGCCGGGCGCCGCCGACCCGAGCGGCAGGATCCGCGCCCTGCGGCCCCGCGCCTTCAGCAGCTCCACCAGCGACTCGGCGTCGCCCTTCGGGTCGATCGCCGCGATCGTGACGCCGCGCAGCGCCATCTGGTAGATCAGCAGCAGCGCCAGCGTCGTCTTCCCGCCGCCCGGCTCGCCCGTGATCGCCACCGCGGTCGGACGGTTGCGCGCCGCCGCGACCAGCGGGTCGAAGTGCACGATCGAGCGGGCCCGGCCGAGTGTCTCCCCGACGTACGGGCCGATCCAGCCCTCGTCGTGCTCGTCGGTCCGGTCGCCGAGGTCGACGGTCGCGACCGGCATGCCGCCCGCGATCGTCCGCAGCGGCTGGCGCTGCGCGTAGGCGTTCAGCCTGATCTGGTCGCCGGGCAGCGACTCAAGGAACAGCGAGAACTGGTCGCCGGTCGAGTTGACGACGTCGATGCCGATGTCGCGGTAGTGCTCGACGACGGCGTCCACCCGCTGGGCGAGCAGCTCCGCGGTCGGCGCGGACACGATCAGCCGGTGCCACCCGTACACGAACGGCAGCCGCTCCTTGGTGATGCCGTGCTCCAGCATCCGCGCCGCGTCGATCTGCTCCGCGAGCGCGATCGGCGCCTCCGCGCCCGCCTCCCGGATGTGCTGGTCCATGTCGCGGGCGTGCGCGAGCTTGCGGGAGACGTCCTTGGACGCCTTCGCCGGCGGGATCAGCTTCATCCGCGCGCTGATCTCCACGGGGAACGGGAGCGAGTCGGCGTAGTGGAACCACGGCTCGCCGTCCGGGAACGGCATCAGGTCGGGGAAACGCGCGAACGACAGGTATGCGACGAAGGACGCGGCCGTGGCGCCGCCGCCCGCGCCGGTGAAGTTCGGCTGCTCGATCCGCAGGTAGGAGCGTCCGTTGTGGAGGGCGCCCTCGACCAGCGACTCGATCTCGCCCTTGCCCCACGTCCGGCGCGCGACGGCCGACGGCGGCGGATCGGCCAGCGACCCCGTCACCGCGTGCTGGAACAGCCACGCCACCTCGGTGGAGGTGGCGTGCCTGGCGAAGAGGGCCGATCCGCCGAGCGCGCGGCCGATGCGTTCGGCGGAGTCGGTCCAGCGCGCGATCTCCTTCTTGTCGATCGCGTCGTCGTGGACGCCGAGGACCTTCTCGCTGCGCTTGTAGAACCCGAGGAACTGCGACAGCACGCCACCAGAAAGGTGCGCGCCCATACCGCGCGGACCCAGCCGGACGCCGAGGTAGACCTCCTTCGTCCAGAAGTCCTTGGCCCAGACGTGCGCGTACGTCTCCTCCAGGTACTCCCGCCACCCGGCGCCGTCGTCGGACGTCCGGTCGAGCGCGAGCGCCCAGTCGGCCGCCGGGTAGGTACGGTGCGCGATCCGCAGGTGCACCTCGGCGTCCTGCATGCGGATGCCCGCGAGCGCGATGGTGATGTTGGTGGCGAGCGCCTCGCGCTCCTCCCCGGTCGTGAACTCGTACGACACCGTGGGCAGCCGGAAGTACGCCCAGGCCGCGTTGTCGGTGAGCAGCACCCTGTCGTCGAAGTACCGCACGGCCAGCCGGCTCGACTTGCTCATGCCGTCCTCCCCATCCCGGTCCATTGTCCCGAGGCGCGGGCGGTCGCGAAGACCCGCGCGGGGAAGTGTTCGCCTTCCGGATGGTCATCAACGTCAGGCGCACCCGCAAGGAGAACCCGGCTGACATCGGGCTCCGCGCGGCTGATGTCAGCCCGGTCGGTGTAGGTCTCCGCTCGATGCCCGCGAGGGGCGCTCATCGGGTGGCCTCCTGCTCGTGCTCGAACTCCTGGTAACGCTCGGGCATCACGGTGAAACCGCCGGCGACCACGCCGGCCAAGGCAAGATAGGCACGCCGCGTCGGCGTGCGCAACGACTTCAGCTCGTTGCGCGGCGCGCGGTCCATGCTGAGGTGATCATCCCATGGAATGCGCACCAGCGCCCGGCAACGCCCCCGCGCCATCGACTCGGCCTGCTCGACGTCGTCCATGCTGCGGCGGCTCACCCCGTTGATCACCGTCACCGCGCGGGACCGCAGTTCCTCGTAGCCGTGGCCGTCCAGCCACTCGAACGTCATCGCGACCGCGCGCGGCGCGTCGGCGCTGGCCGGGGCGACGAGGACGAGCTGGTCGGCGTACGGCAGGACACGCGCGACGACGGCGGCGGCCGCGTCCAGCAGCGTCACCGAGTAGAACCTGTCGATGGTGCGGATCGCGAGCGCGTAGTCGCGGTCGTCGAGCGCCTGCAGCGGGTTCTTGCCTGCTGCGATGACGTCCAGGCCCGACTTGGCCTGCGAGGTGTAGCGGCGCATCGCGGTGAGGGAGCCGACCTGGTCGGCTCGCGTGATGAGCCCGGTCAGCGTCTCGTTGGTGTCGCTGCGCGTCCGGCGGGCCAGCGCGCCAGGCCCGGGGTTGACGTCGACGGCGACGATCGGCTCCCCGTTGTGCTGCGCGAACGTGTGGCCGAGCATCAGCGACGTCACCGTCTGCCCGGCGCCGCCGGTGCAGCCGAGCACGACGACGTGCCGTGTCCCGTGGAAGGGCTGCTGGAGCCGCTGCAGGT
>JBOHBY010000838.1:0-11590 GCA_050698635.1 Spirillospora sp. | reverse complement strand
GCTCTCATCAGTGCGCAGCACGCTGAGGGTGGCCCGCAGTTCCCTGGCGGCGTCCGCGCCGGCCTCCTGGATCGCCTTCAGCGCGGGCGGCACCTCCTCACCGCGCTTGTCCGCCAGGTGCACCTCGACGCCGGCGTGCAGCTGGATCACCGAGATGCTGTGCGTGAGCGAATCGTGCAGTTCCCGTGCGATGCGCAACCGCTCCTCCACGGCCCTGCGCCTGGCGGCCTCGTCCTTGGTTCGCTCCGCCTCTTCGGCGCGCTGCTCCACCTCGCGCAGGTGAAGCAGCCACATGCGGGCGGCGACGAGCATGACGCCCGCGGAGATGAGCCATCCGGCCCCGTAGAGCCTCCGCAAGCCGCGATCGGTACGCATTCTCCGAGGATACGGGCCTGTTCCGCGGGCGCGTCCTCCCGCCGGACCCATTGCCGCCTACTCCCGCCGTAGTACGGAGGCGGACGGCCGACTCCCCGCTGAGCAGGAAAAAGACACGTCCTGTGCCCGACGACCGAAGACCGGCGGGGTCGGCACCATCGTCCCCATGACACAGATATCGAGCAGCGAACGTCCCGGAGTAGCGCTGGACACGGTCGCGGAGGTGCTGAGGCCGGGGGACGCCGGCTACTCCGAGTCCGCGGCGATCTTGTTCGCCGACGGCACGCCCGACCTGGTGGTCCGTCCCCGCGATGCGGCCGGGGTGGCGGCGGCGCTGCGCCACGCGGCCGACACCGGGCTGGCCGTGACGGTGCGGTCCGGCGGACACAGCATGGCGGGGTTGAGCACGAGCAACGACGGAATGATCATCGACACGCGGCGGATCGATGGTGTGCGCCTGCTGGACCCGGCCTCCGGGCGGGTGCGCGTCGGTGCGGGCGCGACCTGGGGCGCGGTGGCCGCGGCACTGAGCCCGCACGGGCTGGGGCTCACCGCGGGAGACACCAGGCAGGTCGGTGTGGGCGGGCTGACGCTGGGAGGCGGCATCGGCTGGATGGTACGCCGGCACGGGCTGGCCATCGACAGCCTGGCGGCGGTCCAGCTGGTCACCGTGGACGGACGGCTGATCGGCGCGGACGCCGTCGAGCACGCCGACCTGTTCTGGGCGCTGCGCGGTGGCGGCGGCAACTTCGGCGTCGCGGTCGGCTTCGACTTCAACGCCCAGCCGATCACTTCCGTGCATTTCGGAACGATCGGCTACCAGCCCGGTGACCTGCCGGGACTCATCGCCGGCTGGCGCGACCTGATGCGGGTCGCCGACGAGAAGCTGACCACGACGCTCAGCTTCATGCCGCCGATGCCGGGGCATCCCGCAGGCATCACGCTGACGTGCTGCTACGCCGACTCGGACGCCGACGAGGCCGAGCAGGCGCTGCGTCCCTTCCGAGCACTCGCCCCTGTCACGTCCGACACCGTCAGGGCCATGCCCTACGCCGAAGTGCTCGAGGACGCCGGGCCGCTGCCGCCCGGACTGCGCATGGAAGTGCGCAACACCTTCCTCAGCACGCTCGACGACACGCGCGTCGCCGCCGTCGACGAACTGTTCACCGGCGGCGGAGCGGCGCTTTCGCTACGCAGCATGGGCGGCGCGGCCGGGCGCGTCAGCCAGGACGCGACCGCCTTCGCCCACCGGGACGCCGAAGTCATGCTGGCGGCGGCCTTCCTGGTCCCGGACGCCGCGCCGCCCGGACTCCTGGATCAGGCGTTGCACCGGTGGTCGCGGGTGAGCGCCCTGGGCTCGGGCGCCTACGTCGGATTCCTCGGCTCGGCCGATCCCGCGGACGTCGCGGCGGCCTACCCGCCGGACACCTACCGGCGCCTGGCCGCGGTCAAACGCCGCTACGACCCCGGCAACGTGTTCCGCCGCACCCACAACGTCCTCCCCGCCTAGCCCTGAAGCAGCACACACCGCTTCACGACGACATCGAGCCGCCACCGGCAGGTCGGCGCCGTCCTGGGCATCGTGCTCCTGGGCACCTGGTGGGGTTAGCCCCAACGGGGATTTTGGCGCTGCCGGTAGTGTCCGCCGTCCCGCTCCCACTCGATCATGGTCGCCTGACCTGACCGGCCATGCGGGCGAGGGAGACTCCATGTCGATCACATCACGGCGCCGTACGACGACGCTGTTCGTCGCGCTCGTGGCCGTGCTGCCGGCACTCGCCGTCCAGCATCCCGCGCGTGCCGACGTCGATCCGGTCGTACGGGCGATCGAGTCGAACGCGCATCCACTGCGTTCCACCGAGCCCACCGGCGGCCAGGACGATCTGCGGCCGCTGGGCGAGATGGTGAACGGTGCCACCGTCGTGGGGCTGGGTGAGGCCACACACAACTCGCGAGAGTTCTTCACCATGAAACACCGGGTCTTCGGTTACCTGGTGCGGGAGAAGGGCTTCCGGGCGTTCAGCCAGGAGGTGCACGTCGCCGCCGGTTTGCGGATCAACGACTACGTCCTGCACGGTAAGGGCGACATCCGACAGATCATGGACGAGGAGTTCCAAGGCGGTACCGGGCTGTGGAACACCCGCGAATACCTCGACCTCTTCCGCTGGATGCGCGCGTACAACATGCGGCACGGCGGCGGGCTGCAATACGTCGGGAACGACGTCGACTACCCCGGTGAGGAACTGTTCGCGCGGGTGGACGACTACGCACGGCGCCACGACCCCACACTGCTCCCACGATTGGCCAGGCTCTACCAGGGGCTACGGCCGACCACGGACATGGAAACGTGGATGCAGAAATACCCGCAACGGCCATTGACCGAACGCCGCGCCTTGGCCGAACGCGCCACGCGCGCTGTGGAACTCCTACGCCGTCAAGACGCCGACGCGATGACCCTTCGGTACGCGACCTTCATCTCCCAGGTCGCGACGATCTACTCCTATGACCTCAACGACCAGGCCGAGCTCCTCAGGGCGGTGCAATACCGCGAGCAGGCGATGGCCGACAACACCGTCTGGTGGAGCCACCGCACCGGCCGGACGCTGCTGTCGGCACACAACGGTCACGTCGCCTACGGCAACTCACGTCCGCAGTACCCGTACCGAATCCAGGGCGACCTCATCCGCGAGCAGATCGGCCGCGGTTACGTCAACGTCGGGTTCACCTTCTACCGCGGCGCGTTCAACGCCTCCCCACCCGAAGGCGGCCCTCTCCGCCGGGTCACCGTGGGTCCCGCTGCGCCAGGCGGCAACGAACACACGCTCGACAAGGTTCGCTACCGCGACTTCATCTTCGACACCCGCACCGCCCCTGCCATGGCGCGCACCTGGCTCGCCCAAGCACGCCCGACGCGGGACATCGGCGCCGAGTACCCCGACCAGCACCAGCCCATCGTCGCCCTCGGCACCTTCTACGACATCATCATCCACCTACACCAAGTACACGCAGCCAACCTCCTATAAAGAACAACCCACCTCAACCAACGGCCGTTAGCGGTGGTGGAAGTTGGTGAGGGCGACGGTGTAGTCGTCGCGGTTGTCGCGGTAAGTGATGCAGTAGCTCGTCGGGTACCAGCCGGCCGGCTGCCACTCGCGTGGCTGTTTGAACGGCACGCAGATGTCGCCGGTCGTGCCGGTGCGTTGGCCGTCGAACCAGGCTTTGGTGATCATCGCTTCGTAGAACGTGATCTCGCCGTCGTACTGGCCGTAGATCCACGTGTGCGTGAACGGTCGGCCGTTGAACTCCGGGCCGGTGAGGTCGATCAGGTGGTTGCCCATCGCGGGCTCGACGGCGTCGACATCGCTGAAGTCCGGTGCGCGGAAACGCTCGGGCACCGGCAGTTTCGCGCGTGCGTAGTCGTCGCAGTTGGTGAGCACTGGGCACGGACCAGGGCGGATCTGGTTCCGTTCCGCGAGCGACTGGATGTAGAAATGAAAGTCGAAATGCGGCACGTTGTAGACGCCCATCGGGGCGTGCCCTTCGGGATTCCAGTTCGTCAGCGACCACTCGAACGGCGTGTCGATGGCTTTGCGGAACCGGCGCGGCAGGTCGAGCACGCGCTCATGGCCGACGGCGCACTCTTTGTGCAGATCGAGTTCGCCGTCGCCGTCCTTGTCGAAGCAGTGCTTGCCGTCGCTTACCGGGACGGGCAGGTTCCGCAACGTCGACGCCGGGAACGTCACGCCCATCGCGAGCGGACGGCTGTGTACACGCTGCGTGTACGTGCGCAGCGCGCCGTCGCCGAGCGATACCGGGTGGCCGTACTCCGCGCACGGGCCGACATACGACAGTGAGGTGTGCAGGAGCTTCGGCACTGCGCGCGACGGCACGCGGAGCGTACGTTCGCGGTCTGGGTGGCTGCGGGCGACGAAGCAGACCGTCGTGCTGCGGTTATTGGATTTTGCGGCTAGCGCAATTCCGGGTGCCGGCGCCGCCCCGGCCAGGAATACCGCGAGCGCCGAGATGAGTAGCGGGCGACCTGGGCGGCGTAGGAGGCGAGACACCGTCGATCCTCGTGCCGATGGGTTCCGGGACCGCCGCGAGATCGTCCTGCTGTCGAGTGTCATCGGTCGAGGCCCCCTATCCGTGCGGTTGACCGAAGGATCGTCGTACGGGCGGGCGGCATGAGGCTCGTCTCCTCCGTGCCGCGCCGCGTCACCGTGACCAAGGCTCGACACCGGAGCCCAACGGCGCAGAGCACGGCTTCGGTTCCGCCATGACCCCCGTTCGAAAAGTTGACGCCGCGACGCGAATCGCTCGCTTGGCGACACACCGATCGACGCTCAGACTTTGCCCACGTGATGGTGAAGGACTACTGGCAGCTGACGTCTTGGTGCCTCGCGTCCGGCGAGCCCCTGGAGAAATAGCGCCGAGGGACACACGTCGGGCGCCGTGGCAGGTCGTATTGCTGGCCAACCGTGTCGGGGGGTTTCGTGGGTCGTCCTGTGGTCGGGGAGAATGCTGGCATGACCATGCTGGATGGGCGACGCGTGTACACACGCGGTGACCTGATGGAGAGTTACGGGCTGGGGCGTAGCACGCTGGAGAAGCTGTATCGGGAGCGCGGTGTCAACGGTCATCCCGAAGCGGTGGGATCGGTCGGCTCACAGCTTGCGTGGGACGCCGAGGAGTGGGACCGCTGGTACGCGGCGCGTCAGGCGAGCCCGAAGGTTCCGGCCGGCCTGGTCACGCGGGACGAGTTGAGCGTCAGGTACGGTCTCAGCCGCCATGCGCTCAAGAAACTGTGGAGCGAACGCGAGAGCAATGGGCACCCCGACGTCGCCCGCCAGGTGGGTAAGGCTCTCTACTGGGACGAGAAGCAGTGGGCGGCCTGGTACGCGGGCCACCGGGAACGCCCCGCTGACGATGGTGATCCCGATGCCTTGGTGACGTTGGCCGAGGCGGCGCGTGTCCTGGGCCTTGCCCAGAGCAGTGTCACCGTCTTTGCGAAGCGTCCACCTGCTGGATGGCCTGAACCCGTCCGCCAGGAGGCTCTGGGTGGCGGTCGGGTCCGTCGTCTTTACCGGCGAGCCGACGTCCTCGCCTACGGCGAGACCAGGCCTGCTCATCGGCCATGACGTTTCCCGAACAGTTCGTCAAGACTGGTCGCCTATGAAGGTTTCACGGTCGGCATGGTCTCCGGTGGGCTCCGGTGGGTGGTTCGTTCTTGATCAGCCCGTCGAAGCCGTGCTGGCGGTGGGTGCGGCAGGCGGACGCAGGGTCGACCGAACCCTCGTAGTCGACGGCGAAGACGGCCTTGCCCCGCTTGACGAAGACGTCGAGCTCGGCGCATTCGTCGAGTTCGGCGCATTCCTCAGGTAGCGCCCAGTCGAAGGAGTCGACCAGCGCCGCGGCGGAGCCGGGGCTGTCGTGGCCGTTCTTCATGCCCACCGACAGGCCGCGGGCGTGTGCCTGCGCGGCGACCTCCCGGTACCAGGACCGCTGGTCGGCGATGGTGATCGGAAATCCGGGATCGTTGCCGACCGGGTTGTTCTGGTCTGGCTCGACCCCGTCGCAGCCCATCCTCTTGGCCAGATCCAGGCGGGCCCAGATGATCTCGGCGAACGCGCGGCGGGCGGACGGCCGGATGTCCAGCCACCGCTCGCCGTCCCAGCCGGTGTCCCAGCCGATCGCCGACCCGGCCTCCGGCGGGCGCGGCCGGTTCGGCGGCTCCGCTCCGGGGCGGTGTCCGGGGAACCGGGGCGCGTCGGGGCGGTAGCGCTCGTAGGCGCCGGTGTCGAGGTAACAGATCACCACCGGCCGGGGCGTCCGGGCGTGCAGCCTGTCGATCGTCCCGGCCAGCGGGCCGGGCGGGACCTCGATGGATCGGCCGTCGGTGTAGCGCAACCGCGAGCCGGCCGGGGCCAGGTCGAACAGGTCCAGGTCGAACATGGCGCGCCGCGCGGACAGGTCGTACGGCTCGTCGATCTGCCAGTCCCAGTCCGCGACCTGCCCGGGTCGCGGCTGCCACCATGCCTGGACGCTCCGGGACGGCGGCGCGTCCCCGTTCCGTGCGCAGCCGGCCGGGAGCGCCACCGCGAGCAACACGACGGCCCCGATGAAGGCTCGCATCCGGCGCCTCCGCCGGTCGTGAGGAGCACCAGCGATCATGTGGCTGAGACGCGCGGCGGGGGCGAACAGGTTTCCGCCGGATCGGGTGGGGTCAGAACGCTGCGGCCTGGCCGGCGCGGCGGGGGCCGGCGGACGCGTGGAGCGTTCCTGTGTCGTCGCGCCAGGTCATGTGGAAGCTGCCCATCTGGTATTGGTACGGCGCCATCGGGCGGACCAGGACGCCCATGCGGGCGACCTCGGCGACGACCTCGGGCGCCAGCCGGCTTTCGACCGTCACCGAATAGTCGTCGGCGAGCGGCATCATGCGGGGCGCGTCGTCGGCCGCGTACGGGTCCAGGCCGTTTTCGAGGATGCTCGTCATGACCTGCGGCACCGTGATGTGCGGGATGCCGGGCGTGCCGAGGGCGAGCCACGGTCGGCCGTCCCGCAGGAGCAGGGTGTTGCCGATGACCGAGCGGATCCGTCCGCCGCCGGTCAACCAGCCGCCGAGCATGGCGGTGAGGCTGCTCGTCATGGTGCTGCCGATCATCGGTACGCCACCGATGACCTGGCCCGGGACCCCTCCGCCCTGCACCGTGTTGACGAGCTGGACCCAGTTGCCCTGGGCGTCGACGACGCTCAGCTCGCAGCTGCCGACGGACTCGCCCCGCCGTCCGGTCGCCTCGCCCAGCGCGCCCAGCGCGCCCGGCGTCGAGGTGAGCCGGACGTGTTCGGTGAGGTCCACCTTGGTGCGGCTCATCTTGAGCACGGCGGCGAGCGCACGGTGGAACTCCCGCGACATCAGGACGCTGCTCGGGTCCTCGAACACCTCCGGGTCGTTGATGAACCCGGTCTCGTACGCGGCCCGGCGCAGCGCGTGCGCCATGTAGTACAGGGACTCCGGCGACTCGGCGTAGTGCCCGAGGTCGGCGACGCCCAGCTCGTGGAGGATGCCGAGGACCATCGCCGACATGACGGCCTGCCGTTCCGGCGGCGCCTGCTGGACGACCTCGACGTCGCCGTGCCGGTAGCGCAGGCCGTCCCCCCACCGGGGTTCGTCCTGGCGCATGTGCCGCAGCTCGATCGGCCAGCCGACCTCGTTCGCGCGCTCGACGAACAGCCGCGCCCATGCGCCGTCGATGAACAGGTCCGGACCTTCGGCGGCCAGCCTCGTCAGGGTGCGGGCCAGCTCCGGTTTCGGCCACCGCCGTCCGACCTGCGGCAGGTGCCCGTCGGGGGTGAAATGGCGCCGTCCGGACGCGGTGTTCATGTAGAGCTCGACGCTCTGGCCCAGGAACATGTGCTCGAAGGAGTCGACCTCGTGTCCCACTTCGGCCCAGTGGACGGACGGTGCGCAGAGCCGGTCCCACGGCTTCGACCCGAACCGTTCGTGCATCGCCTTGAGCCCCGGCATGAAGCCGGGGATGACCGCGCAGGGCCCCTCCGGGATCGCGGTGTACGGCCCCGACGAGATGGCGACCGGCCGGAACGGCGCGAGCCCCGGCACGATCGTGCCCATGCTGTTGAGCTCGTGGCACCGGTTCTGCTCGGCGTTCCAGAACAGCATCGTGACCGTGCCCGCGTGGCCGGTCATGTCCTGCTGGATCGTCGCGTTGAGCAGGGATCCGGCGATGGCCGCGTCGATGGCGTTGCCGCCTTCGCGCAGGATGTCGACCATCGCGTCGGTCACGAGCGGATGCGCGCTGGAGCAGGCCGCGTTCCGGCCCTCCGCCGTCGTCTTGGGGCCGATCCGGCCGACCTTGGTTTCGCTCATCGTCCCGTCCTTGTCGAAATCAGGTTCACCGGCGCCGCGCCTCGACGTCGGCCAGGAACGCCGACATCTCGGCGATGAAGGCGTCCGGCTCTTCGAGGAACGCCATGTGCGAGCTGTCGTCGAAGATCCTGAACCGCGCGCCGGCGATGCCGTCCGCGAGCGCCGACAGGTACTCCGGCGCGGCCTCGTCGTGCCGCCCGCAGGTGACCAGGGTGGGCGCGCGTATCTCCGGGAGGCGCGGCGTGACGTCCCAGTCCGCCAGGGCGCCGGTGACCGGGCCGAACTCGCTCGTCCCCCACAGGGCCGCGTACACGTCGTCGCCGAAGCCGCCGAGCGCGGCCTTGAGCGGTGCGGGCCACGGGCGCGTCCGGCACATGTGCCGGTGGTTGAAGACGGCGAGGGCGTCCCGGTATTCGCGCGAGTGTACGGTGCCGGCCTGCTCGTGCTCGTCCAGTGTCTGGACGACGTCCGCGGGAAGCCTGGCGCGCAGCTCGCGCACCCCGCTGATCCAGTTCGCCACGCTCGGCGGAGAGCTGTTGAGGACGAGTGAGACCGGTGTCGCGGGCGGGTCGCCGAGCGTGTACTCCAGCGCGAGCCACCCGCCCCAGGAGTTGCCGAAGAGGTGGAACTCTGTGAGGCCCAGGGCGGCCACGACCACGCGCAACTCCTCGACGAAGTGCGGGATCGTCCAGGACTGCTCCGGCGCCCGCCGGCTCGACTCCCCGCAGCCCGACTGGTCGTAGAAGATCACCTCCCGGTCGGTGCCGAGCCGGGCGAGCGGCTCCAGGTAGGAGTGCGGCAGGCCGGGCCCGCCGTGCAGGCACACGACCGGCGTCCGGCCCGGACTGCCGGTGCGCCAGTACGCGACGGAGCCATGGGGCGTCGTGACGAAGCCGGTCGGCTCCTCGGAGATGCTCACCGGCGTTTCCCTGCGGTCGGGGGTGCGGGGCGAAGAACGCGCGCCGGGACAACTCCTAGTACGAGGCAGGGGTCTGCACCCAGAGCAGTTCCGACGTTCCGCGGGACAGGTTCTGGCTGCCGTGCAGGTCCTTGCCGGGGAAGGTGAGGCTGTCCCCGGCGGAGAGACGATGGGCCTCCGACCCGACGGTGATGGCGACCTGCCCCTTCAGGACGAACACGAACTCGGTGTCCGCGCCGTGGGTGAACAGCTCCGGGCCGGTTCCACCGCCCGGTTCGAGTTTCACCCACAGCACTTCCAGACTGCCGCTCGCGTCCGAGCTGACCTGCGCCTCGGTGATGCCGCGGTCCGGGTACTCGTACGCCGCGCGTGCGTCGTGCCGGACGATCTGGCTGCGTGACAGCGTCGCCTGGAACAGGTCGCCGATGTGGGCCCGCAGCGCCTGCGCGATGCGGACCAGCGTCGGCACCGAGGGTGACGCCGTGCCGTGCTCGACCTGCGAGATGAACGCCGCCGACACGCCGGCCTGCTCGGCCAGGTCGCGGACCGCCATGCCGCGCTGGGTTCGCAGGCTGTTGATGTTGCGGCCGAGCAGCACCTTGACGGCGTCGGCGGTGCCGTCCGGCCCGGGGTCGTCCGGGACCGCGTCGTCCGGCCTCTCGTCGGCGCGGACGCCCTCGTCGGAGCGGACGCCTTCGGCGCCCGGCCCGCCGAAGTGGCCGCGGCGTTTGCCGCCGCCCTGGTGGTGTGCCGGCGGGCGATCAGCCAATTCGCTTCCATTCCTCTTATGTGGCCTTCTCTTCGGCCTTGTACCAGGGACCGAGCTCGGCGCGCAGCGCGTCGGGGGTCGCGATCGGCCTGGCCAGCAGGTCGGCGAGGCCGGTGGCGACGTGGACGAGCTCCGCGTTGCTTTCCGCCTGCCGGTCGCGGCGGACCCGGATGTTGTCCTCCAGGCCCACCCGGCAGTCGGCGCCCCACGACAGCGCGGTCGCGACGTGGCGGAACTCGCCGGGGAAACCGGTCGCGGCCACGCTGAGGCTCGCGGCGTCGGTTCCGAGGATACGGCCGGCCGCCTGGGACAGCATGAAGAAGTCGTCGAGGGCGTTGCCCGCGCCGCCGAGCACGCCGAGGACGAGCTGGATCCGTACGGGCGCCTCAAGGGTGCCCTCGTCGAGCAGGAAGCGGACCATGGACAGGTGCCCGAGGTCGTACGCCTCCAGCTCCGGTGTCACGCCCAGGTCGCGGAACTCGGCCGCGAAGCGGCGGACGGTGCCGAGCGTGTTGGTGAACACGCCCTCGCCGGATTTCTCCAGGACCTCCTGCTCCCAGGCGTGCTTCACCTCCGGCCAGCGCGCCCTGGTCGGGAAGCCCTCGTAGTTCATCGTCCCGAGGTTCAGCGTGCCGATCTCGGGACGGCAGGCGCGGATGCCGGCGAGGCGCTGGTCCTCGGGCATCCCCGGGGTGCCGCCGGTGCTGATGTTGATGACGACGTTGGACCGTTCCCGGATGCCGGTCACGATCTCGCGGAACAGGGCGGGGTCGCCGGTGGGACGGCCGTCGGCCTCGCGGGCGTGCAGGTGGACGCACGTGGCCCCCGCCTCGGCGGCGCCGAGGGCCGCCTCGACGATGGCCTCCGGGCCGCACGGGATGTGCGGGCTCTGGCTCGGCAGGACGTCACCGCCGGTCACCGCGGCGGTAAGGACGGCCGGCTCGTACTTGTCGCGCAACATTGCTGATCCCTTCGGTCAAGGTGCTGCTTCAGGACGCGAGCGTGCCGAGGTCCGCCGGTAGGCAGACACCGGTCACCGCGGAGGACAGGTCGCTGGCGAGCAGCGCGAACAGTGCGGCGACCTCGTCGGTGCCGATCAGGCGTTTGACCGGCTGGCGGCCGAGCATCAGCTCCAGCACCTGCTCCCGGGTGAGGCCGCGCAGGGCCATCTGTTCCGGCAGCTGGCGTTCGACCATCGGCGTCGACATCCAGCCGGGAGCGACCGCGTTGACGGTCAGCCCGTGCGGCGCCCCCTCCAGCGCGGCGACCTTGGTGAGGCCGTTGACCGCGTGCTTGGCCGAGACGTAGGCGGCCTTGAAGGGCTCGGCCACCATGCCGGAGACCGACGATGTGATCAGGACGCGCGGCGCCGGCCGGCCGGTCAGCTCCGTCCAGGCGGCCTTCATGGCCAGGAACGGGCCTTTGACCATCACGTCCATGAGCCGGTCCCACTGCTCGTCGGGGAAGTCGGGGATCGGCGCGACGAACTGCACGCCGGCGTTGAGGACCAGCACGTCGAGGTGCCCGTGCCGGCGGACGGCCTCGGCGACCATGAGCCGGTTGCCCTCGGCCGTCGCCACGTCCGCGACGAGGTCGCAGGCGCCGCCCTCGACCAGGACGACGCCGACGACCTCGGCGCCCG
>JBOHBY010000837.1:0-7900 GCA_050698635.1 Spirillospora sp. | reverse complement strand
TCACCGGGCAGATCACGGCCGCGATCGAGACGGCGGCGGCGCGGCGCGGCATCACACCCGCGCAACTGGAGGAGCGCGGCGTGCCCGCGCACGGCCTCGGCCGGGACGGCTCGCTGGCCCGCGACATCGGCGCCTACCAGGCGGTCCTCGTCATCGAGGACCCGCTGACCGTGCGGCTGACGTTCACCGGCGCCGACGGCCGCGCGCTGCGCACCGTGCCGGGCGCGCTCAAGGTGCCGTTCGCCGCGCCGATCAAGGAGCTGAAGACGTTGCGCAAGCAGGTCGGCGCGACGCTCGCGGCCGAGCGGATCCGCGTCGAGGCGCTGATGGCGGTCGAGCGCACCTGGCCGTACGGGGACTGGTGCCGCCACTACCGCGACCACCCGGTCACCGGGACGGTGACGTGCGGTCTGATCTGGGAGTTCGAGGCGCCGGACGGGATCTGGCACGCCGCCACCCCGGCCGACGACGTCCTTGTGACGGTGGACGGCCGGGCCTTGCCGGTCCCAGCCGCGGGCGCGCGGGTCCGGCTGTGGCATCCGGCGCGGGCGTTCCCCGGCGCGGTGCGGGCGTGGCGCGGTTTCGTGACCGGCAACCGGATGGCGCAGCCGTTCCGGCAGGCGTTCCGCGAGACCTACGTTCCTGGCGGAGGCCCGCTCTGCGGCCCCTTCGACGGCCAGGTCAGGCGCGTCTTCGCCGAGGGCGCCTGGCGCGTCAGCCACCACAACGACACCGGGCTCCGCTTCGAGCGGCGCGCCGCCAGGCAGTGGAAGGGCACCCCCGAAGAGGACGTGCCGCCGCTGGTGCTCAGCGAGGGCATGCGCGAGGCCGACCTGTTCGTCCGCGCCGCGTCGATCGCGGAGGAGGACCCGTTCGGCGAGCTGTCGGCGAGCGCCGCGATCCGCGCGGACGCGCTGCGCCACGTCCTGCCGCACACCCGGATCGCCGACCGGTGCCTGGTCGAGGGCCGCTTCCTCGTCGTGCGCGGCGCGCTGCGCACCTACAAGATCCACCTGGGCTCGGCGGGCGTGCTGATGGCGCCGGGGAACGCGCCGCTGCGCGTCGAGCCGTCCCGGCGGCGCGGGCAGAAGGGCCTGTTCCTGCCGTTCGAGGACGACCGGCTGACCCGGATCGTCGGCACCGCGTTCCTCCTGGCCGCCGACCACAAGATCACCGACGAGGCCGTGCTGCGCCACATCAGAAGGGGAGCGTGATGGACCTCGCCGCCCGCCTCCTGCGCGCCCTCACCGATCCCGCGCCGGACGACGCGGAGCTCCGCCCCACACCCCACGACCTCGCGCGGCTCTCCGACGAGGAACTCGGCACCCTTATGCCGGCGGCGTACGCGTCCCCCGGCGTCCCGGGCGCGGCACCCGGGCTCCGGTTCGCGATCGAGGAAGAGGCCGCCGAACGGCAGCCCCGCTACACGCCGGACGCCTGCCGCCGCCTCTTCGACGCGCTCGTCGCTGGCCTGGACCACCGCAAATGGGCCGACCTCACGCTCGGCGCGAGCGCGCTGGCCCGCTGCCAGGACCCGTGGCCCGACCTCTCCGTCCAGGCCCGCACCCTGGTCGGATTCCTCCTGCACGCCGACCGCACCGACCAGCCGTTCGCCCTGCTCGCCATCGCAGGACTCGCAGGCGACGCCCTCCTCAACACCGTCGCCGACCGGCTCCGCACTCCCGCCCCCGGCCCGATCCGGGAGGACGAGATCGACACCGTCACCCGCCTCACCCAGGCGGACCGGATCCTCCTGACCGAACTGGACCACGGCCGCTCGCACCCACAACCCCTCCCTGACCTCTGGGAACGCCTAGCCGAAGTCGGCGCCTACACCGAGTTCGGGCGCCACGCCCTGGAGACCGCCGCCGCCCGCGCCCGCGCGATCCAGGCGGGCGAGATCCCCTACCGCGCGGACGGCGCCTTCACCCCCTTCGAGGTCGAGGCCCTCGGCCGCGCCGCCCGCCTCGCGTTGCACCAGGACGAACCCTGGCTTCCCGCGCTCTTCGACGCCCTCCTCCCCGACATCTCGATCGCCCCGACGCGGGCCAGAACGCTGCCGTCGCAGGCGCTGCTGTACGAGACCGTCCGGGCCGCGATCGACTTCCCGACCCCCGAGCTGGTCACCGCGATCAGGACCGTCCGCGCGACGGTCAGACACGCAGGCGTGCCGAAACAGCTCGACAAGATGCTCAAGAAGGCCGACGCGGCCCTCTCCGAGCGCACCGACGTCGCGCTCCGCCTCCCCGACCTAGGTTTCGGCCCGGACGGCATGCTCCGCCGCCCCCTCGGCGACCACACCGCCGTCATCGCCGTCATCGCGGTCACCGCGAAGGCCGAGCTGACGTTCGAGAAGGACGGCAAGCCGCTAAAAAGCGTCCCCGCGGCCGTCCGCCGCGACCACATGGACGCGGTCAAAGAGCTGCGCGACCTCGTCAAACGTGTCGGCGCCCAGATCGCCACGCTCGCCCGCGCCCTGGAGGGCGGCTACACGGTCGACGCCACGCACCCGTTCAAGAGGTGGCGGGACACGCTCGTCCACCACCCCATCGCGGGCCCGGCCGTCCGGCGCCTGATCTGGGACGTCGAGGTCGCCCCCGGCGAATGGCTGCCGGTCCTGCCCGCCACCGACGAGCTTCCCGGCGCCGCCGACGACGCGTCCGTCCGCCTCTGGCACCCGCTCAGATCCGACCCGGAAAAGGTGCGCGCCTGGCGAGACCTCCTCATAGACCACCAAATCAGCCAGCCGTTCAAACAGGCGTTCCGCGAGATCTACCTCCTCACCCCCGCCGAGGAGGAGACCCGCGACTACTCCAACCGTTTCGCCGCGCACCTCGTCCACTACCGACAACTGTTCGCGCTCTTCCGAGCCCGCGGCTGGACGAGCAGCCTGCTCGGCCCCTGGGACAACGGCGGTGCCGACGAGGCGACGCGGACGCTCTCAGCGGGCGAATGGCAGATCCGCTTCTTCCACGTCCTGGCCGACTGGGAGGGCGATGAGCCGATCGCCGGGACCGACCGCGTCCGGTTCGCCCGCCGTGTCGACGGGGCCTGGCGGGACGCGCCGCTCGCCGACGTCCCGCCGCTGGTGTTCAGCGAGGCGATGCGGGACGTCGACCTGTTCGTCGGCGTCACGTCGATCGCAACCGACGAGATGTGGGAGGACGGCGCCGCGCACGAGTACTGGCTGCGCGAGTGGTACTCCGATCTCACCGAGTCGACCCAGACCCGCAAGGACGCGCTCGAACGCGTCCTCCCCAGAACCAAGATCGCCGACCGCTGCTCGATCGACGGCCGGTACTTGATCGTCCGGGGCAGGCTCCGCACGTACAAGATCCACCTGCGCTCGGCCAACGTCATCATGGAGCCCGACGACGCGTTCCTGTGCATCGTCACCGGGCGCCGCCGCGCCGCCCCCGGCAAGGTCTTCCTGCCGTTCGAAGAGGAACTGCTGTCGCTGATCCTCAGCAAGGCGTTCCTGCTCGCCGCCGACGACGAGATCACCGACGAGTCCATCCGCACGCAGATCAAGCGAGGTGCCTGATGCCCGCCGTGACCTTCCGCGACGAGACCGCGACCGGCAAGCCCGTCGCGGAGCTCCACCTGGCCGACCTACCCGCGACGATGACCGTCCGGGAGCTGATCAGGCTCCGCGTTCGCGAAGAGGTGGCCCGGCACAACGCGCGCCCGTCCGACCGGTTCCACGGCCTCGTCCGCCCGGACGACGCCGAGACGGAGCTGAACGGCTACCGGCTCCGCGAGGCCCGCCGCATCGACTGGGAGCGCCAGGCCGACATCGCCGAGCGCGCCTTCCTCGCCAACGGCTTCTTCGTCCTCGCCGGCGACCGCCAGGTCGAAGACCTAGACGAGCAGGTGGACCTCACCACCGACCCCGACCTGACCTTCATCAAACTCGTCCCCCTCGCCGGCGGCTAGCTGATCAGGTTGAATTCGTGGGCGCGCAGGCCCGCCTGGAAGCGGGAATCGGCGTCCAGGAGGGTGAGGATCTCGGCGACGCGGCGGCGGTAGGTACGTAGGGACATATCGAGGCGGCGGGCGGCGGTCTCGTCCTTCAGGCCGTCGGAGAGGAGGCGCAGGATGCGCAGGCTCTCCTCGGACAGCGCGGGTGGGCGGTCGCGGCGGTAGTCGTCCAGGTCGGTGGCCTTGTCCCAGGTCGCCTCGAACAGGGAGATCACGCCGCGGACGACGCTCGGCGACCGCACCACCGTGTACTCGCGGACGCCGGCCACGGGTGGGCCCGCGAGGATCGCGACGCGGCGGTCGACGATGATCGTCTCGTGGGGGAGGGCCGTCGTGCAGATCCGGACGCGGGCGCCTGCCCTGGCGATCTCCACCAGGTGCCGTTCGGACTCCTCGTCCGCGAGGGCCGCCGGGTTGTGCAGCTTGTACGTGACGGGCGGCGGCCCGGCCTCATAGCGCTTGGCGACGATCCGCTCCCGGTATCCGGGCAGCGCCCAGGTGTTCAGGTCGGTGGCGGCGCAGGCGAACTCCGCGCACGCCAGGAACAGGCGCCCCGCCCGCTCGGCCAGCTCCGCCTCGCCGCGCAGCACGACGTTCCGGTCCATGTCGACGCTCATCGCGATCCAGTCTGCCACCCGGTTGGCAGCAAACTGCCAGCCCCTGGTCCCTGTCGTCCGGCCGCAGCACTGTGGGGCGCATGACGACACAGCATTTCGAGATAGGCGGGGACCTGCGGGTCGCGCGGATGGGCTTCGGCGCGATGCGCCTGCCGATGAGCCGCCTCGACGGCCCCGCCAACGACCGCGACAGCGGTCTCAAGATCTTGCGCAGGGCCCTCGAGCTCGGCGTGGACCACATCGACACCGCCGCGTTCTACTACGCGCAGGGCGGGCCCGCCGCCAACGAGATGATCCGCGCGGCCCTCGCCCCCTACCCGGACGAGCTGGTCATCGCCACGAAGGTCGGCCCGTACCGGGGGCCGGACGACCGGGCCCCGACCGGGCAGATCCCCGCGTCAGGGCTGCGCGCCGAGGTGGAGCGGAATCTGCGGGAGCTCGGACGCGACCACCTCGACCTCGTCTACCTGCGTCCCGGCGGGCTGGAGACCCCGATGGACGAGCTGATCGGGGAGCGTTTCGCGGTCCTGGCCGCACTGCGCGAGCAGGGCGTCATCCGCCACCTCGGCCTCAGCCACGTCAGCACGACCCAGCTCGATGAGGCCCAGAAGATCGCGCCGGTCGCGGCGATCCAGAACCGGTTCGACATCACCCGGCCGCAGGACGTCGAGCTCCTCGCCGCCTGCGAACGCGACAACATCGCCTACGCGCCCTACTTCCCGCTCGGCGGGTTCGGCATCCCCGACGACGAACGCGTCAACGCGATCGCCACGCGGCACGGCGCCACCGCCGCGCAGGTGCTCCTGGCGGGCCTGCTCGCGCTGTCGCCGGTGATGCTCGCGATCCCGGGCACCGGCTCCCCTGACCACCTGGAGGAGAACCTCGCCGCCGCCGATCTCGCGCTCACGCCCGGCGACCTCGCCGAGCTACGCGGCTGACCCTTTCGCCGCCGACCACCCCCGAAACCGCCTACGCTGAACGCACTTGCGGGCAGGGGGGAGTGGAATGTCGGCTACGCGGCTGCTGGTGCTCGGCGGCGTGCGGAGGTTCGGGCGGGCGCACGGGTACGAGGTCCGGCGCGAGCTGATCTCGTGGGGCTCGGACGAGTGGGCCCACGTGAACCCCGGCTCGATCTACCACGCGCTGAGACAGCTCGCCAAGGAGGGCATGCTCCACGCGCACGATGTGGAGGAGAGCGACGCCGGCCCGCCGCACACCGACTACGAGCTGACCGACGCGGGCCGCGCCGAGTTCCTGCGGCTGCTGCGCTGCGCCCTCGCGAACGTCGACGTCCGGCATCCGGAGATGCTGACGGCCGGGCTCGGGTTCCTGACCGAGCTGCCGCGCGCCGAGGCCGTCCGGCTGCTGCGCGAGCGGCTGGACGGCCTGGCGGGCTGGCGGTCGTCCGTGGCCCCGCACCTGGACGCGCAGGACCCGGACGACCACCTGCGCGAACTCCTCGGCTGGTGGATGCACTCCGCCGACTCCGCCGCCGACTGGACGCGGCAGCTGATCGGGCGCCTCGAATCAGGCGCCTACGTCATGGCCGACGACCGCGGCTCCTCACCGTCCGGCTCCTCACCGTCCGGCTCGTCCCCTTCCGGCTCGTCGGCGGCGCCGGTGAGCTTCCAGCCGCCGCGGCGGCGCAGGACGAGCACGAAGTAGCCGGCCGACACGACGATCACCGACACGGTCACGATCAGGCTCGGCCGCCCGATCTCCGGGTCCTTGGCGCTCTGGTAGATGACGTAGCCGAGGGCACCGAGCGCGGCGACGGGCGCGACCGGGAACCACGGCATCCGGTACTTGGCGTGCGCGGTGGTGCCGTTCCGGCGGCCCATGATCACCGCCAGGCAGAGCGCGGCGTACACGGCGACCAGGGACGTCCCCGTGACGACGAGCAGGAACTTCTCGTCCAGGAAGCACGCGGCGGCGCTGAGCACGCCGGTCACGATCGTCGCGATCCACGGGGTGCCGAAGCGCGGGTGGATCGAGGCGAACGCGGCGTCGATCTTCGGCGACCAGGTGCGGTCCCGGCCCGAGCTGAAGATCAGCCGCGCGGTGAGCAGCATGATGGCGATCACCGCGTTCAGGATGGCGAGCGCGATGGCCAGGCTGATCACGGTGTTGAGGGTGTCGCCGCCGCGCTCGGTGATGAAGTACTCCATCATGTTCTCGGACGTCAGCAGCTTGTCGATGTCCGGCGCGCCCATCAGGACGGCCGTGATCGGGATGAGCTCGGCCGCGACGGTGATGCCGAGCGCCCACAGGACGGTCCTGGCGACGGCCCGGTGCGCGTCGTGGGTCTCCTCGCCGAAGTACACCGCCGAGCCGTAGCCGTTGTAGGAGAAGATCGCGACGGCCGTGGCCGCCGCGATCAACCCCGCGGACGCGGCGGTGAGGCCCCCGCCGTCCACCGCCACGACCGGGTCCGTGATCAGTTCGGTGACCGGACGCTCGACGTTCAGGAAGCCGAGCCCGGCCAGCACGACCAGCGCGATCATCTCGATGGCCAGGAAGATCCCGGTGACCACCGCGTTGACCTTGATGTCGAAGATCGCGATGACGGTCGCGGCGGCGACCGTGATCGCCGCCACGACCGGGGCGTTCAGGCCGTCGATCAGGACGCCGAGGTAGATGCCGACGCCGAGCGCGATCACCGCGAGGATCAGCAGCTGGGTGATGAGGATCAGGCCGAGCACGATGAACCCGGCCGGGCGGCCGAGGGTGCGGCCGACGATCGCGTACTCGCCGCCGGTGAGCGGATACGCCGACGACAGCTCGGCGTACACGAACGCCATGAAGATCCCGACGACGCCCGCGGCGGCGTAGCTCAGGAACGCGCCGGTGCCCGCCTGGGACAGCACCCCCGGCGCGATGATGAACACGGAGGACGCGGGTGTGATCGCCGACAGCACGATGAGCAGGGCGCCGATCGTGCGGAGCCCGCGGCGCAGCGCGGGCGGGCGGCCGGCGGCGGCCGGTGGACGGACCTCGGGTGCTGCCATGGGGCACCTCCTGGACTACAATTCGTCGAATGAGTATCAAAGAACCCCCTGGCACCTGGTCAAGAAGCACGGGCATAACATCTTGGTCTCGGCTTCCTGCGACGATGTCCTGACTTGCATTGTCTGAACGATCTTCGGAGAATGTCTCGCATGGCACGACCCAGCAAGGCCCACGAGCGGCGCGCGGAGCTCGTGGCGGCCGCCCGCCGCGCCGTCCTCGGCCGCGGCATGCTCGATCTGCGGTTGCGTGACGTGGCGGAGGAGGCGGAGATGTCGCCCGGCTCCGTCCTGTAC
>JBOHBY010000836.1:0-8932 GCA_050698635.1 Spirillospora sp. | reverse complement strand
CGCCTACGGCGACCGGCGCCGGCTGGAGATCGCCCGCGCGCTCGCCGGCGACCCCCGCGTCCTGCTGCTGGACGAGCCCGCCGCCGGCGCGAACCCGACCGAGAAGCGGGCGCTGATGGAGCTGATCGCCCGGATCAGCGCGCTCGGCACCGCGGTCGTGCTGATCGAGCACGACGTCGCGCTCGTCATGTCGATCTCCGACCGGGTGACGGTGCTGGAGTACGGCCGCATGATCGCCGAGGGCCCGCCCGCCGAGATCCAGGAGGACCAGCGGGTCATCGCCGCCTACCTCGGCGTCCCCGACGACCCCGAGACCGACCTCGTCACGGAGGTGCTGCGGTGACGCTGCTCGAGGTGAGCGACCTGCACAGCCGGTACGGGCAGGTCGAGGCGCTGTCGGGGATCTCGTTCGAGGTCGGCGAGGGCGAGATCGTCGCGCTGCTCGGCAGCAACGGCGCGGGCAAGACCACCACGCTCCGCACCGTCACGGGCCTGCACCGGGCCCGGTCCGGACGGGTCGCGTTCGACGGCCGCGACATCACCCGGCTCGACGCGCACAAGGTCGTCGCGGCCGGGCTCGGCCACGTCCCGGAGGGGCGGCGCGTGTTCCCGGCGCTGAACGTCGCCGAGAACCTGCTGCTCGGCGGCTACCTCCGGCGCCGTGACCGGGCCGCCGTCGCCGCCCGCCGGGAAGAGGTCTACACGATGTTCCCCCGGCTCGGGGAGCGGCGCGGGCAGCTGGCCGGGTGGCTGTCGGGTGGCGAGCAGCAGATGCTCGCGATCGGCCGCGCGCTGATGCTGCGCCCCCGGCTGCTCGCCCTGGACGAGCCGACGATGGGCCTCGCGCCGCAGATGGCGCAGCAGGTGCTGCGCGTCATCCGGGACATCCGCGACCAGGGGACGACGATCCTGATCGTCGAGCAGAACGCCCACCAGACGCTCCGCCTCGCCGACCGCGCGTACGTACTGGAGACGGGACGCATCGTCCTGTCGGGGCCCGCGTCCGATCTCGCGCAGGACGACCGCGTCAAGGCCGCCTACCTCGGCGGCGACCCCGCCATCGACCCCGCCTAACCGCGGCGCGGCCATCCGCGCGGCGGGCGCCCATCGAATGTCAGGCCCGTCCCCCGGGCAGGGCGGGCCTCGCCCATGAGGCGCAGCGCGGTCTCCTCGATCATGGTCTCGGACAGCAGGACGTGGGAGGCGGCGTCGCCGATCGGGATGAAGCTGTCCTCGCTGGTGACCCTGGCCGTCCGGCCTTCGAAGCCCGCGTCGGCGAGGGCGGTGAGGACGGCCTCGGACACGCCGCCGGTGCGGCGCGTCTCGTCCGCGACCAGGACGGTGCCCGTCGCGCGCGCCTCGCGCATCAGGTCGTCGGCGGGCAGCGGTGCGAGCCAGCGCAGGTCGACGACCCGGCACCGGACGCCGTGGGCCTCCAGGCGGCGGGCGGCGCGCAGGCTCATCCGCAGCCCGTTGGCGAAGGTGACGATGGTGAGGTCGCGGCCGTCGCCGTAGGTGCGGGCCCGGCCGATCGGCACGGTCCCGCCGGAGGGCGCGAGCCAGCCGTCGTCGCCGTCGTCGTGCAGGTCGCGGATGTGGTAGAGCGCGATCGGCTCTAGGAACACGCAGACGCGCCCGTCGGCCTCGGCGGCGTCCACGCAGGCGCGGAGCATGCCCGCGGCGTCGTCGGGCCGCGCCGGTGAGGCGATGACGAGACCGGGAATGTCGCGGAGGGCGGCCACGGCGTTGTCGTTGTGGAAATGGCCGCCGAACCCTTTCTGGTAGGCGTAACCGGGGACGCGGACGACCATCGGATTGCGGTACCGGCCCGAGGAGAAGAATGGCAGCGTCGCCGCCTCGCCGCGGATCTGGTCGGCGGCGTTGTGCAGGTAGGCGAGGTACTGGATCTCCGGGACGGGCAGCATCCCGGCCAGGCCGAACCCGAGCGCGAGGCCGAGGATCGACTGCTCGTCCAGGATCGTGTCGAACACCCTTGCCGCGCCCGCCCGTTTCAGCAGGCCGCGTGTGACGCCGTAGACACCGCCTTTGCGCGCGACGTCCTCGCCGAACACGACCAGGCCGGGACGTTCGCCGAGCAGATCGGCGAGCGTCTGGTTGATCGCCTGCGCGACCGTCACCGGCTCCCCGCTCGCCGCGACCGCGTCCCGCGAGGTCTCGGCGGGACGGAGCGGGGCCATGATCTCGGCGGCGGAGGCGAGGCGCGGGGCGGTGGCGGCCTTCGCGGCGAGGGCCATGACCTCGGCGCGTTTCGCCTCGTACCGGTCGACGATCTCGGTGGGCGTCGCCGCGCCGGAGGCGGCGAGCAGGCGCGCGGTCCGCAGGAGGGGGTCGCGGTCGAGGTCGGCGGCCAGTTCGGCGGGCGTCCGGTAGGACGACTCGACGTCGGAGCCCGCGTGGCCCATCAGCCGCACGGTCCGCAGGTGCAGGAACGCCGGACGGCGATGCTCGCGCACCCAGCCGGCGGCCCGCGACGCCACGGCGTACGCGTCGGTCAGGTCGCAGCCGTCGGCGTGGAAATAGGCGAGACCGGGACGCGACCCGTAGGCGGCGTGGATCCAGCCGGGCGGCGTGCGGACGCTGATGCCGATGCCGTTGTCCTCGCAGACGAGCAGCAGCGGGAGCGGCAGCCCCTGGAAGCCGGTGTTGACGGCGGCGTTGATGGCGCCCGCCGCCGTGGAGTGGTTGGCGGACGCGTCGCCGAAGCTGCACACGGCCACGGCGTCGCGCGGCCAGGGCGTGTCGACGCCGAGCCGGGCGGCGCGTTCGATCGCGAAGGCGACGCCGAGCGCGCGCGGGAGATGCGAGGCGATCGTGGACGTCTGCGGGATGACATGCAGGCGGTGGCTGCCGAACACCTTGTGGCGTCCGCCCGCGATGGGGTCCTCGGCGGCGGCGACCAGGCCCAGCAGGACGTCGCGGAGCGGGTCACCGCCGGGCACCTGCCGTGCCCGCTCCAGGAAGAACGCCCCCGAACGGTAGTGCAGCAGTGCCGGGTCGTCCGGACGGAGCGCGGCGGCGACGGCGGCGTTCCCCTCGTGGCCGGACGACCCGATCGTGTAGAAACCGCGGCCCTCCGCGCGGAGCCACCGGGCGGCGAGGTCGAGGTGCCGGCTGCCGATCTGGGCGTCGAACAGTTCCAGGAGACGTTCCGCGTCCAGCGCGCCCGGCGGCCGGACGGGCACGGCCGCCGGGCGGAGGGACGCGACCTGCTCAAGGAAATGGACGTCGGCGGGCTCGGGCATGCGGTCTCCTGCGTGAAGTGGACGCGGTTCGAGCATCGGGCCCGTCCAGGTCCGGGGTCGACTCCGCAAGCCCGCGAACAGGTTGGCGGTTGGCCAAGGAACGCTTAACGGCCGCTGACGGCCGCGCGTCAGAACCGGAGCCGGGAGAGCCTCAGCCGGGCTTGGCCTCGCGATTAGGAAGCCGCGCTCTGCCCGATCTTGGCTCGGGCGCCGCGGCCGGTTCAGTCTGGGAACCGTGCTCACCTCCGTCATCGGCGGCGCCCGGGTCCCGGCGGGACCGCGCCCGTACCGTTCCACCGACCCGTCCCGCACCGGCGAGCTCGTCGCCGAGGTGTCCCTCGCGGACGCGGGCGACCTCGTGCGCGCCTGCGCGGTCGCGCGGGAGGCGCAGGACGCCTGGCGGGACGTGCCGCCGCCCGTCCGCGGGCAGCTGATCGCCGCGGTCGGCCGCCTCGTCGAGGCCAACAAGGAGGCGCTGGCCCGCGTCGTGACGCGCGAGGTCGGCAAGCCGTACGCCGAGGCGCTCGGCGAGGTCCAGGAGATCGCCGACACGTGCGCGTTCTTCCTCGGGGAGGGGCGGCGCCTGTACGGGCAGACGGTGCCGTCGGAGATGCCGGACAAGCAGCTGTTCACGTTCCGCGACCCGGTCGGCGTCGCCACCGTGATCACGGCGGGGAACTTCCCGGTGGCGGTGCCGTCCTGGTACATCGTCCCGGCGCTGCTGTGCGGGAACGCGGTCGTGTGGAAGCCCGCCGAGTACGCGTCGGCGTGCGCCGAGGCGTTCTACCAGCTGTTCGCGCACGCCGGTGTCCCGGACGGCGTCCTCAACGTCGTCTACGCCGACGGGGCGGAGACGTTCCGCGGGCTCGAACTGGCCCTGCGCCAGGGGCTGGTCGACAAGGTCGGCTTCACCGGGTCCAGCGGGGTCGGGGCGCGGATCGGTGAGCTGTGCGGGCGCCATCTCCAGTCGCCCTGCCTTGAGCTGGGCGGCAAGAACCCGATGGTCGTCACCGAGGACGCCGACCTGCCGCTCGCCGTCGAGGGCGCGCTGTTCTCCGGGTTCGGGACGGCCGGTCAGCGCTGCACCTCGCTCGGGACCGCGATCGTCCACGCGTCGGTGCACGACGAGTTCGTCCGGCTGCTGGACGAGGCGACCCGCGCCGCCGTCGTCGGGGACCCGGCGGGCGACGTCCGGTACGGGCCGCTGATCAGCGAGCGGTTCGCGGACGGGTTCGAGAAGTCGCTCGGCTGGATCGGGCCGCACCACACCGTGCACGGCTCGTCCGCCGTCGGCCGGATCACGGCGGCGGCGCCGCGCGACGGCTTCACCGGCGACGGCGAGGCCGGGCTCTACTACCACCCGGTGATCGTGGACGGCGTCGGCCCCGCCGACGAGCTGTTCATGACCGAGACGTTCGGCCCGATCATCGGCGTCGCGCCGTACCGGACGCTGGACGAGGCGATCTCCCTGGCCAACGCGCCCGGCTACGGCCTGTCGGCGTCGATCTACACGACCGACCCGGCGAAGGTGTTCGCGTTCCGGCGGCGGATCTCCGCCGGGATGGTGAGCGTGAACAACTCGACGTCCGGCGCGGAGGCGCACCTGCCGTTCGGCGGGAACCGGCGGTCGGGCAACGGCGGCCGCCAGTCGGGCATGTGGGTGCTGGACCAGTTCACCCGCTGGCAGTCGATGAACTGGGACTACTCCGGCCGCCTCCAGAAGGCGCAGATGGACGTCCTGGAGATCACCCCCGACCTCGGCTTCCGGCTGTAGGGCCCGAAACCGTGGTGAGCGAAGCGGACGTCGTCGTCATCGGCGGCGGCGTCATGGGGACGAGCATCGCGTTCCATCTCGCGGAGGCCGGGGTGCGGCGCGTGGTGCTGGTGGAGCGCGACGAGCTGGGCTCCGGTTCGACCTGCAAGGCGGCGGGCGGGGTGCGGGCGCAGTTCTCCGACGAGGTGAACATCCGGCTCGGCACCCGCAGCCTGGAGGCGTTCACGCGGTTCGGGGAGCGTCCGGGCCAGGAGATCGACCTGCGCCAGGTCGGCTACCTGTTCCTGCTGTCGCGGCCCGAGGACGTCGCGGCGTTCGAGCGGGGCGTCGCCCTGCAGAACGACCTGGGCGTGCCGAGCCGGATGATCTCGGCGGCGGAGGCGCGGCGCCTCTCCCCCATGATCGAGACGGACGGGCTGCTGGCCGCGGCGTTCTCCCCCGACGACGGGCACTGCACGCCCGAGTCGGTCGTCCTCGGCTACGCGACCGGCGCGCGGCGCCACGGCGCGACCATCGTCACCCACTGCGAGGTCCTCGGCATCGAGACCGGCGGCAACGGCGAGATCAAGGCCGTCGAGACGAACCGGGGCCGTGTCGAGACACCGGCCGTCGTCTGCGCGGCGGGGGCGTGGTCGGCGGCGGTCGGCCGGATGGCGGGCGCCGAGCTGCCGGTGGAGCCGCTGCGGCGGCAGATCGTGTTCACCGAGCCGATCCCCGGCCTGCCGCGCCCGGTCCCGATGACGATCGACTTCGCGACGTCGTTCTACTTCCACGGCGAGGGCGAGGGCCTGATGCTCGGCATGTCCGACCCGCAGGAGCGGCCCGGGTTCCGCCTGGACGTCTCGGACGCCTGGCTCCCCCGCCTCACCGACGCGATCGGCGTCCGCGCGCCGCGCCTCCTCGACGTCGGGCTGACCGGCGGCTGGGCGGGCCTGTACGAGGTCACGCCCGACCACAACGCGCTCATCGGGGAGGACGCGGCCGTGTCCCGGTTCCTGTACGCGACGGGCTTCTCCGGCCACGGCTTCCTCCAGGGCCCGGCGGTCGGCGAGGTCGTCCGCGACCTGTACCTGGGCCGCGAGCCGTTCACCGACGTGTCGCCGCTCAGCGCCGCCCGGTTCGCCGGGGACGACCTGCGCCCGGAGCTGAACCGTGTCTGACGTGCTCACCCTCATGGACGAGTGGGGCCCGGAGCGGGTCGTGTGCGTGTCCGACTCGCGGACCGGGATGCGCGGCGTGCTGGTCATCGACAACACCGCCCGCGGGATGGGCAAGGGCGGCATGCGGATGAGCCCGTCGCTGACGGTCGCGGAGGTGGCGCGGCTCGCGCGGGTGATGACGTACAAGTGGGCGGGCGTCGACCTGTTCTTCGGCGGCGCGAAGGCCGGGATCATGGCCGATCCGGGCGCGCCGGACCGGGAGGCGGTGCTGCGGTCGTTCGTCCGGGCGCTGTCGCAGGAGATCCCCCGGCAGTACGTCGCGGGCCTCGACATGGGGCTGACGGAGCGGGACGCGGCGATCGTCCAGGACGAGCTGGCCGACCGGGGCGCGGCGGTCGGCACCCCGCACGCGCTCGGCGGGATGCCGTACGACGAGCTGGGCGTGACCGGCTACGGCGTCGCGGAGGCCGCGGACGCCGCCGTCCGGCACGCCGGGTCGACGCTGCACGGCGCGCGGGTCGTGGTGTAGGGGTTCGGCGCGGTCGGGCACGCGGCGGCGCGGCGGCTCGACGAGCTCGGCGCGACGGTCGTGGCGGTCTCGACCGTGCACGGCGCGCTGCACGACCCGGACGGCCTGGACGTCGCGCGCCTGCTCGCCCTGCGCGCCGAGGCGGGCGACGCGGCCGTGAAGGAGTACGGCGGCCGGCGGCTCCTGGACGTCGGCGCGGAACTGCTCGTCCCGGCGGACGTGCTCGTCCCGGCGGCCCTCCAGGACGTCATCGACGCGGACGTGGCGGCGAACGTCCAGGCGGGCATCGTCGTCGAGGGCGCGAACCTGCCGACCGGACCGGCGGCGCAGCGGGTCCTCGCAGCGCGCGGGATCACGGTCGTGCCGGACTTCGTCGCGAACGCGGGCGGGGTCGTCGCGGCGGGGTTCGCCATGGACGCCCGCTACTCGGCGTTCCGCCCCGACCCGGACGCGGTGTTCGCCGCCGTGTCGGCGAAGATGCGGGAGAACACCGAGAAGGTGCTCGCGGAGGCCCACGCCCAAGGGACGACCACGCACCAGGCAGCCCTCGCCCTGGCACAGGAGCGGGTCAGGACGGCGATGGAGCTCAAGGGCCGGTTGCGCCGCTGATCTCCGCCTCGACGCTCCGCGCGACCTCGGTGAGGCCGCGCATCGCGTCCTTGACCAGCGGGTTCGTGTTCGTCGTGCGGCACAGGACGGTGACGTGCCGCTGCGGGGTGCGGCGGCTGAGCCGCAGCGTCCGCAGGCCCGGCGCGGGCACGCAGCCGAGCGCCGGGACGAGCGCGATGCCGAGGCCGCACGCCACCAGCCCGCACACGACCGCGTAGTCGTTGCTGCGGAAGGCGATGTTCGGCGTGAACCCGGCGGTCTCGCAAAGCCGCAGCAGTGCCTGCGAGCCCGAGCTCTCCGGACGGCTCGCGATCCACGTCTCCGACCGCAGCTCGCGGAGCCGGACGGTGCGGCCCGCGGCCAGTGGATGCTCCTGCGGCACGCACAGGACGAGGTTCTCGTCCATCACCGGCGTCTCGACGATCTGGTCGGGCCAGGTGCGCGGGAACAGGTCGTAGCGGTAGACGAGCTGGAGGTCGAGGTCGCCGTCGAGCAGCTCGGGCAGCAGCTCGTCCGGCTCGCCCTCCGACAGCTTGATCTCGATGCCGGGCCGGACCCGCGACAGCTCGGCCAGCACGCGCGGCAGGATGCGGGCGCTGGCCGTCGGGAAGCTGCCGAGCTGGAGTGCGCCGCGCTCGCCGCTGGCGACCGTGCGCAGCTCCCGCTCCAGCGTGTCCAGCGCCGACAGCACGTCGTTGCCCTTGCTGACCATGAGGAACGCCGCGCTGGTCGGCCGGACGCTGCGCGCCCGGCGCTCGAACAGCACCAGCCCGCAGGCGCGCTCCAGCGCGGCGATCTGCTGGGACACGGCGGACGCGGTGTACCCGAGGTTGCGGGCCGCGTCCGCGAACGAGCCGGTGCGCACGACCTCGCGCACCGTCTGGATGTGCAGGGGACTGATCATCTGATTGCGCACCCCGTTCGCCAGTGCCGGTGACCGTCTCCCCCCGATAACGCTCCCGTCCATGATTAATCGTGCTTGGGCCTCTTGGCCACCAGCGTCAGCACGTCGTACTTGGCGACCGACGCGCCCTCCTGGTTCGTGACGTCGGTGTCCCAGCGGACCTCGCCGTGGTCGGTGCCGTCGCGCGGCGTGATCTGCTTGGCGGTGAGCGTCACCGACAGCTCGTCGCCCGGCTTGACGGGCGTGAGGAACCGCAGGTTCTCCAGCCCGTAGTTCGCGAGGACGGGCCCCGGCGCGGGCTCGACGAACAGCCCGGCCGCGAACGACACGACGAGGTAGCCGTGCGCGACGCGTCCGCCGAAGAAGGGGTTGGCCCTGGCGGCGTCCTCGTCCACGTGGGCGTAGAAGGTGTCGCCGGTGAACTCGGCGAAGTGCTCCACGTCGTCGAGCGTGACGACGCGGGGGCCGCCCGCGGCGGTGTCGCCGACGCGCAGGTCCTCCAGGTGCTTGCGGAACGGGTGCTCGTCGGTGATCGTCCGGTCGGTGCCGGGGACCCATCGGCCGGTGATCGCGGTGAGCGTCGCGGGCCCGGCCTGGACGGCGGTGCGCCGCTTGTGGGGGCCGTCCCCGCGGATCCCGCCCAGCTCCTCGCCCCCTCAGGCGCGTCCGGGTCCGCCGTGGACGAGCGCGGGC
>JBOHBY010000835.1:0-1507 GCA_050698635.1 Spirillospora sp. | reverse complement strand
GGGTCGCGGCGTCCACGACGGGACCGCGCCCGGCGACCGACACCGTCGCTGCGCGCAGCGCCTCGGTGCGGTGCCGCAGCCGCGACGGCAGCATCCGCTGGAGCTTGGCGAGCGCGCGCAGCGAGGTCTCCTCGATGCCCGACACGGTGCCGGACGCGGCGGCGTGCAGGCTGACGGCGACCGCGACGGCCTCCTCGTCGTCCAGCAGCAGCGGCGGCAGCGCCCCGCCCGCGCCCAGGCGGTAGCCGCCCGCCGTGCCGGTCGTCGACTCCACCTGGTAGCCCAGGACGCGCAGCCGCTCCACGTCGTTGCGGACGGTCCTGGTCGTCACCCCCAGCCGTCCGGCCAGCTCAGCGCCCGACCAGACGGGCCGCGCCTGCAGAAGCGACAGCAGCCGCAGCAGCCGCACCGACGTTTCCAACATTTGCCGATTGTCGCAGGCATTGAGGAACCGGACGTTCCACAAGGGCCCGTAGCGTCGGGGCCATGACGACCGAACAGACGACCGAACAGCACGGCGGCCACCCGATCCGCCCGTTCCGCATCGACGTCCCGCAGGCCGACCTCGACGACCTGCGCGACCGGCTCGCCCGGACCCGCTGGCCCGCCGAGGCCCCCGGCGGCGACGCGGGCAGCGGTCCTGGGGACTGGAGCCGCGGTGTCCCGGTCGGCTACCTGCGCGGCCTGGCCGAGTACTGGCGCGACGGCTACGACTGGCGGCTCCACGAGGCGGAACTGAACGCGATCCCGCAGTTCACCACGCTGATCGACGGCCAGACCTTCCACTTCGCGCACGTGCGCTCCGCCGACCCCGGCGCGCTGCCGATCGTCCTGGTGCACGGCTGGCCCGGCTCCCCCGCCGACTTCACCAAGGTGATCGGGCCGCTGTCGGAGCGGTTCCACGTGGTGGTGCCGTCCCTGCCGGGATTCGGGTTCTCCACGCCCGTTCGCGACGCCGGATGGGGCGTCAACCGCTCCGCGCGGGCCCTCGTCGAGCTGATGGACCGCCTCGGCTACGAGCGCTACGGCCTGCACGCCTTCGACGCCGGGACGGGCGTGGCCAACACCATGCGGCTGCTGGCCCCCGAACGGGTCGCCGGGCTGCACCTGGCGCTGGCCTCGACCGACGACATGCTCGGCGTCCTGTCCCCCGACGGCACGATGGGCGTGCGCCCCGGCATCGCGTTCGCCGAGGACGGCATGGGCAACTTCCAGATCCAGTCGACCCGCCCCCAGACCCTCGGCTACGGCCTGAACGACTCCCCCGCCGCCCAGCTCGCCTGGATCGCCGAGAAGTTCAAGGAGTGGACCGATCCCGCCGCCGCGCTGCCGGAGGACGCCGTCGACCGCGATCAACTGCTGACCAACATCAGCCTCTACTGGTTCACCGGCAGCGGCGCGTCGGCCGCCCAGTTCCTCTACGAGGCCGCCCACGCCGGTGACTGGCCGGGCCCCACCGACGTCCCCCAGGGCTGGGCGGTGTTCGCCGCCACCGACGACCTGGTCC
>JBOHBY010000834.1:0-11109 GCA_050698635.1 Spirillospora sp. | reverse complement strand
CGACCGGACAGTGATCACCTACGACCCGCGCGGCCTCGGCCGCAGCACCCGCAAGGACGGCCGCGTCGACCACGATCCCGAGACCCAGGCCGGCGACCTGCACGCCCTCATCGAGGCGCTCAGCACGGGGCCGGTCGAGGTCTTCGCCAGCAGCGGCGGCGCGGTGACCGCGCTCGCCCTCGTCACGGCCCACCCCGGCGCCGTGTCCACGCTGGTGGCGCACGAGCCGCCGCTCCTGTCCGTCCTCCCCGACACCCCGGCCGCCGAGCGCGCACGGGCCGGTTTCCGGGACGTCTACCAGGCCAAGGGCTGGGGGAGCGGTATGGCGGCCTTCATCGCGATGACGATGTGGGAGGGCGAGTTCACCGACGCCTACCTCGACCAGCCCGCGCCGGACCCCGCCGCCTTCGGGATGCCGGCCGAGGACGACGGGTCGCGCGACGACCCGCTGCTGTCCGACCGGTCCTGGGCGGTCAGCGACTACCGGCCCGACGTCGCGGCGCTCACGACGGCGCCGGGGCGCATCGTGATCGCGGTGGGCGAGGAGACGGGGAACACCTTCACCGGACGCACCTCGGCGGCGATGGCCGAACTGCTCGGTCAGCGGGCGGCGGTGTTCCCGAGCCACCACGGCGGATTCCTGGGCGGCGAGTTCGGTCAGACCGGGCAGCCGGAGGCCTTCGCGCGCAGGCTGCACGAAATTCTCGATGGGCCGGTCGCCTGACGGCCCCTAGGCTGCGCTTGTGGATCTTCTTCCGTGCGGTCATGTCGCGCATGTCGGCACCTCTCGGCTGTGCCGGCATCTTCTGGATCCCGAAGCGCAGGACGACGCGGCGGTGTGGCTGCTGACGGGCACCGGGCTCGACCACGATGTGTGCTGCCCCGCCTGCGACACGGCCGAGGCGGCCCCGGAGCTGGTCGCCGCGTGCGAGGGCTGCGTCGGCCGTGTCGAGGACGAGGGCGAGATCGTCGCCTGGCGGGGGAGGCCGGGGATCGCCGAGCGGCCCGAGCCCGTCGGCGGGGCCGTCCTGCGCACTCCGCTGCCGGAACCGTTCCATGGTCTTCTCGACATGGCCGGGGCCGGTGCCGGATGGCTCGTGCTCACCGCCGACATGCGGGTGGCGCGGTTCGACGCGGACGGCGGCGCCTTCGAGCCGCTCGCATCGGCCGAGGTCCCTGACGAACCCGACCACGAGCCGTGGGCCGGGCACGAGCTGCGCCGCCGCCTGCACGGGTCGGCGGACGGCCGGTTCGCCGCCGTCGTGAACGACTACGGCCGATACGGCGCCGTCATCGACCTGCGGACCGGGCGCCAGACCCTGGCCCTGGACGGCGGCGACTACCGTCCGTCCACGGTGCCGTTCTCGGTGGCCTTCACCGAGCATCGGGGACGGACGGTCGTCGTCCACCGCACCGCCTGGAACCGCCTGGACGTCTCCGACGCCGCCACCGGCGAACTCCTCACCGAGCGGACGATCGGCAGGGAGTCGGGCCACGACCTCGACTACTTCCACGGCCGCCTGCACGTGTCCCCGGACGGCGAGTGGATCGCCGACGACGGCTGGGTGTGGCACCCGGCCGGCCTCCCAGCCGTGTGGAGCCTGCACCGCTGGCTGGACGGCGCCCCCTGGGAATCGGAAGACGGCCTTTCCCGCCGCTACGTCTGCCAGCGCTGGTACCACTGGGACTCGCCGATGTGCTGGGTCGCGGACGGGCTCCTCGCCGTGAGCGGCCTGGGAACCGACGACGAGGCCCTGCTCGACGGCGTCAGCGTCTTCGACGCCGCCACCGGCACGCGCGCGCAGATCTTCGCCGGCCCGCGCGGGGAGCTGTTCGCCGACGCGAGGCGCCTCTACGCCGCGACCGATGACGGGCTGGAGATCTGGGACCCGCTCACCGGCGAGCTCACCGGCCGCGTCGGCGGGTTCGTGCCGTCCTGGCACCATCCGCGCGCCGCCGAGTTGGCCGCCCTTTCCGAGGACGGCACCGAACTGCTCCGCTGGAAAAAATCCGCGCGCTGAGGTCATCCAGCCTCGCCGCCGGCGCGAATGGGCGGACGGAAGGCTCTTTCGTCCGGCGGGGCGGAGTGAACATCCCCCGTTCGCGCATGTGCCCACGCCGGGCGATCCGCCTGACGGCCCCGGAAACGCTTCCACGAAAATTCTCGGGCCAAGATCGCTAAGTGCTGCCTGGTCCGGCGCGCATTGCCCGAAGTTATGCCCAACTGTAATGGTCCGCACGGGTTCCCGAGGTGCCAATCTCGTCTTTGCAGGACGCGACGGCCGTCCACCCGCGCGGCGCGCGGCTCCCCAGTTCGAGCGCGCCGCCACTCCCGGCTCCCCCGTCGCGCCGGCCGCCGCCTCGCCCCCGCGGGGCGGCCTCACCCCCGCCCTTTGGAGGCATGCGGCTGTGAAACGCAGAAACCATTTCGTGGTGACCACGGCGGTGGCCGCCCTGGCGGTCACGGGCGTGACCGCTCCCACCATGACGTCCGCCCAGAGCGACCAGGGACCCGGCACCGACCCGAAGGCGGCCGCGATGGCGTCCGCCGACCGGCTGATCGCCGCGAACGCCGCCGACCTGCACACCGGGAAGGACGAGCAGTACATCCGGACCCAGGTGGTCGGCACACCGTGGAACCAGTACTACGTCGCCTATGAGCGCACCTACCGCGGGCTCCCCGTGGTCGGCGGCGACTTCGTGATCGCGACCGACGGGCAGGGCCGCGTCCGCACCCTGTCGGTCGCGCAGAACCAGCAGATCACGGTCGCCACCACCCCGAAGGTCAGCGGAACGACCGCCGCCGGCAGCTCCCGCACCGCGCTGACCAAGCCGGACGGCGCGGGCCTCAAGCCGCGCCTGGTCGTGCACGCGCTCGCCAAGCCGAGGCTGGCGTGGGAGACGGTCGTGTCCGGACGGGACGGCAAGCAGCCGAGCCGCAAGAAGGTCTACATCGACGCCGTCACGGGCAAGCGGTTCGACACGCAGGAGACCATCCAGGCGGGTACGGGCACCGGCATCTGGGGTGGCCCGAACCTGACCATCGGGACGACCCAGTCGGGTGGCCAGTACTCGATGCGCGACCCGAACCGGGCCGGCCTGACGTGCGCCGACTACAGCGGCAACCGGATCTTCACCGGCCCGGACGACGTCTGGGGCAGCGCGTCCAAGACCGACAAGGAATCCGGCTGCGTGGACGTCATGTACTCCGCCGGCGGTTTCTGGGACCTGCTGAAGTCCTTCGGCCGCACCGGCCTGCGCAACAACCAGTGGGCCCCGGCGAAGGTCGGCCTCAACGCGGTCAACGCCTACTGGAACGGCCAGGACGCGCAGTTCGGCCACAACCAGCGCAACCAGTGGATCACGTCGACCGACGTGGTGAACCACGAGTTCGGCCACGGCCTGGACAACTTCACCCCCGGCGGCATGTCCGGCGGCGGCACGCAGGAGTTCGTCGGGGACGTGTGGGGCGCGGTCACCGAGCACTCCCTCAACAACCCGGCCGACACCCCCGACTACACCGTCGGTGAGCTGGTCGACCTGGTCGGGCGGGGCCCGATCCGGAACATGTACAACCCGTCGCAGGTCAACAACGACCCGAACTGCTGGTCCACGTCCGTCCCGCGGATGGAGGTCCACAAGGCGGCAGGGCCCGGCAACCACTGGTTCTACCTGCTCGCCGAGGGCTCCCAGCCCGGCGGCGGCAAGCCGAACAGCCCGGTCTGCCAGGGCGGCCAGGTGACGGGCATCGGCGTCATGGAGGCCGCGAAGATCTTCTACAACGCGATGATGCTGAAGACGTCCGGCACCAGCTACCCCCGGTACCGGGTCCTGACGCTGACCGCGGCGAAGAACCTCGACAGCACCTGCGCGGCGTACAACAAGGTCAAGGCGGCCTGGGACGCCATCCAGATGGGCGCGCAGTCCGGCGAGCCGACCTGCACCGCGGGCGTGACCGAGCCCACCGCGTACACGGTGGGAGGCGGTGGCCACCCAAAAGCACTGACCGCGCCTGACATCAACGTCGAGAGTGTCAAGGCGCACCTGCAGCAGTTCCAGACCATCGCGAGTAGCAATGGCGGTACCCGCCGTTCCACGGGCGCCGGCTACCTCGGATCGGTGTCCTACATCGAGCAGAAACTGAAGGCCGCCGGATTCACGGTGGCGCGTCAGGCATGCGCGTCCGGCTGCAGCAGTGGGGCCGGGCCGAACCTGATCGCCGACTGGCCCGGCGGAAGCGACGACAACGTCTACATGTTCGGTGCGCATCTCGACAGTGTCGCGGCGGGCCCCGGCATCAACGACAACGGCACCGGGTCCGCGGCACTGCTGGAAACGGCGCTTCAGCTCGCCCAGTCCAAGCCCACCATGCTGAACCACGTCCGGTTCGGCTGGTGGACGGACGAGGAACAGGGCCTGCGCGGCTCCCGGTTCTATGTGAGCCGGTTGTCGGCGGCCGACCGGGCGAAGATCAAGGGCTATGTCAACCTCGACATGGTCGGCTCGCCGAACCCCGGCTATTTCATCGACAACCTCACCTCGCCATTGGCGAAGAACGTGAAGGAGTACTTCGACTCGATCAACGTGCCGACGGAGGAGGTCGCGGAGTGCTGTAGCGACGACGGGTCGTTCCGCGACGCCGGGATCGCCACGACATTCCTGTTCACCGGGGCACCGGCGAGAAAGACCGCCGCCCAGGCGCAGAAATGGGGCGGCACCGCGAACCAGGCGTTCGACCGGTGCTACCACCAGTCCTGCGACTCCTACCCCGCCAACATCAACACGACAGCGCTCGACCGTTTCTCCGACGCGACCGCCCACGCTCTGTGGAAGGTCGCCGTGGGCGCCCAACCGGCGTCCCGGTAGCGGCCGGCGTTAGTGACCGATCCCGGGCCGGGTGAAACCCGGCCCGGGAACCGCTGGGGCGTCAACCTCCAGCACAGCCAGATCGTGCCCGGCCCGGCCCTGCTCCAGGGGTAGCACGGCCGGTCCGGGTGCACCCCACGCGGCGTGCGAGAATGGCGGGCAATGCCTCGTGACCGCCTTCAGCGCGCGTGGGCTTCCCTTCTCGGACTGGCCCTCGCCGACGCGCTCGGATCGCAGTTCTTCGTCCCCGCCAACCGCCACCATCTGTCCGGCCGGTCGACGCCGCCCGGGCCCTGGCAATGGACCGACGACACCGAGATGGCCTGCTCGGTCTATCTCACCCTGGCCGACCACCAGACCATCGACCAGGACGCTCTCGCCGCCTCTTTCGCCCACCGGCACGACTTCGACCGCGGCTACGGCCCGGCGACCAACCGGCTGCTGCGGCTGATCCGGGAAGGCGGAGATTGGCGAACTCTCGCCGCCGAACTGTTCGGCGGCTCCGGCTCATGGGGAAATGGCGCCGCCATGCGCGTCGCCCCGCTCGGCGCTTTCTTCGCCGACGACCCGGCGGAGGCAGCCCGCCAGGCGGAACTCTCCGCCACGGTCACCCACACCCATCCGGAAGCGGTCGCCGGGGCCATCGCCGTCGCGGTCGCCGCCGCGTATGCAGCGGGTGGCCACCATAAGCCGGGGCCGTTCATCGACGGGATCCTGGAACACGTCCCGGCCGGGAAGGTCCACGACGGAATCCGCGAGGCGCGGCGCCTGCTGACCGTGCGCGATCCCGAAACGGCGGCCTATTTTCTCGGGAACGGCAGCACCGTCGCGGCCCACGACACCGTCCCTTTCACTGTCTGGGCCGCCGCCCACCACCTCGCCGATTATGAGAAGGCCTTCTGGACGACGGCGTCGGCCGGCGGCGACGTCGACACCACCTGCGCCATCGTCGGCGGAATCATCGCCGCCGGCCTCGATCCCGGCGAACTCCCGGGCGCCTGGCGCCGCGCGGCCGAACCGCTTCCGGACTGGCTCGTCCAGTAGTGCCGTGGTGTGTGCAGGTGTCCACAGACGGTGAGTGGCCACCGGAACCACCATGGCGTCTGACTGTGAACTGAGCTGACCGGGAGGGCCGCCGTGCCTGAGCCGCTTCGTCCTGGAGATCCGCGCCAGTTGGGCGACTACTACCTCGACGGGCGGCTCGGTGCGGGCGGCCAGGGCGTCGTCTATGAGGGTTTCGGCCCGGACGGCGCGCGGGTCGCCGTCAAGGTCCTGCACCGGGTGAGCGACGCCGACCTCGCGACGTTCGAGAGGGAGATCCGGGCCTGGCGCCGGGTGGAGCCGTTCTGTACGACCAAGGTGCTCCACGCCGACCTCGGCGGGCCGTTCCCCTACGTCGTCAGCGAGTACGTGCCAGGCCCCGACCTGGGCCGCGACGTCTGGGCGGCGGGTCCCTTCGGCCCTGAGAACCTGCGCCGGCTGGCGCTCGGCGTGGCGGCGGCGCTGGTCGCGGTGCACCGGGCGGGGGTCGTCCACCGGGACCTCAAACCGGAGAACATCCTGCTCGGCCCGGACGGCCCACGCGTGATCGACTTCGGGATCGCGCGGATCGAGGAACCGTCCGACACCACGGCCGTCGTCATGGGCTCGTTCCGCTACATGCCGCCCGAGCGGTACCGGAAGGAACGCGGCGACGCCAAGGTCGACATCTGGGGCTGGGGTGCCGTCGTGCTGTTCGCCGCGACCGGACGCGACGCCTTCGACGGCGCCACCTACGAGCGGGTCCGCGACCAGATCGAGCACCGGGTCCCCGACACCTCCGCGCTCGCCGAGCCGCTGCGCGGGCTGGTGGCGTCGGCGCTCGCCAAGGACCCGGCCGACCGGCCGACGTCCGAGCGGCTCCTGCTGACCCTCGCGGGCCGCGCCGACCTCGCCGAAGTCGTGGAGCAGACGGTGCCCGCCGACCGGTCCATGCGGGCCGAGCCGTCGCGGGCGGAGAAGGCCGAGCGGGTGTTCGAGGATCTCGGTGCCGGGGCGCGCGCCGCCGTCCCCCGGATCATGCTGCGCATGGTCGCCGCCGGTGAGCAGGCCGAGGACGCGCTGCGCACCGCGTCCCGGGACGAGTTCGTCGACGAGTCGACCGGCGTCGAACTCGTCGGCGAGATCCTGGACGCGTTCACCGCCGCCGGCGTCCTGGTCCAGCGCGACGACGGGGCCGTCACGCTGCACAGCGCCGCGTTGCTGCGCTCCTGGCCCAGGCTGCGCGAGTGGGTGCGGGCCGATCGCGACGGTCTGGCCGTCCACCATGACCTGACCGTCGCGGCCCGCCGCTGGAACGAGAACGGGCGCAAGGCCGGTGACCTCTATCAGGGGTCGGCGCTGACGCGGGCCGTGTCCTGGCTGACGTCGGACCGCGTCCACCTGGGGCCGAACCACGCCGAGCACGCCTTCCTGAACGCCTCGCTGGCGCTGTCGCACCGGCGCATCCGGCAGCGCAACGTGGTCATCGCCGTGCTGGGCACGCTGCTGGTCCTCGTGATCACCGGCGCGCTGATCGCGGTCGACCAGCGGCAGACGATCGCCGGGCAGCGCGACCGCGCGGCGTCGGCCCAGGTGGCGGCCCTGTCGCAGACGCTCCGCCGCACCAGTCCCGGGCTGGCCCGGCGGCTGGCCGTCGCCGCCGAGGACCTGGCCGCCACCCCGCAGTCGTGGTCGGCACTGCTCGCGCTGCGCCACCAGCCGGAGGCCGACGTGTTCAAGCTGCCCGACTTCGCGTTCTCGGACGCCAGGCTCGACGCCACCGGCCATGTCCTCGCCGCCGCGGGCGGCGGCATCGGGCAGGGCAGTATCCGTGTGGAGTTCTGGGACCTCGACGCCCGGCGGCGGATCAGCACCTACGCGCCGAAGAACGTGACGGTCACCGATGTCGCCCTGTCCGCCGACGGCAGGACCGCCGCCGTGAGCACCAAGGAGGACGGGCTCGCGCGGCTGGTCGACACCGCGACCGGCCGCCTGCGCGAGGCCCGCGCCTATCCGAGCGCGCGCGGCGAGTACGGCCCGGCGGTGTCGGTCAGCCCGCTGGGCACCTACCTGCTGATCGGCGAGCTGACCCAGGACGCGAAGGGCGGCAGGCAACGGGTCCTGGGAATCTGGGACACGCGGAAACACAAGAAGATCATCACGGTCACCGGCGGTGAGTTCCCCGACCTGCGCGCCTCCTTCTCCCCGGACGAGAAGATCGTGTCCCTGCCCGCGTCCAGCGGGAAGGGCAGGCCCTTCACCTGGTACGACACGCGCACCAAGAAGAAGATCCCCGCTCCTCGCCTCGACGTGGCCACCGGCGGCATCATGGGCCCGGTCGTGTTCAGCCCGGACGGGCAGCGCGTCGCCGTCGAGCTCTCGAAAGGCGGCATCCGCGTCCACGGGCTCAAATACGGATTCAACGAGAACGACCTGAAAGTGCCCGTGGAGGACGGAGCCTTCTCCTTCGCCCCGGACAGCCGGCACGCGGTCTTCAACGGAAGGCTCTGGCGGATCGGCAGCGGTTCGTTCATCGGCGCGGAACCCATCCTGAACTATTCGACGACCCAGGGGGAATGCCGCCCGGACGCCGGATTCCGGCTGTCGGCCGACAGTTCCGAGATGCGGTGCGTCGGCGACGACGGCGCGTATCGGACGATCGACGTCAGCGCCCTGACGAAGGCGACGAAGCTGGGCGCCGAGACCTTCTATTCACAGGGCGGGTTCAGCGAGGACGGGTCGACCGTCGGTATCTCCACCACGAGCAGGACCGAGCTCTGGTCCCTGGGGACCCGCACCCTGCGGGCCACCTGGGACGGCGCCTCCCACCAAATGTCCGAGGCCGTGTTCGACTCGCACGCGACCTTGCTGGCCGGGCTCTCCTCCGACCAGTCCAAAATCGAGATCTGGGACGTGAACAAGCAGTCCATGCTCGGACGGCTGACCTCCCCGCTCAATGGCGAGCCGGTCGCGCGGACGACGCGGGCAATGGCGTTCTCGCCGGACGGGAAATCGCTGGCCTTCTATGTCGTCCGGCCGAACGGAAAGCACACGCTGACGTTCTGGAACCTGACCACCATGACCAAGGTGTTCGAGACGACCGAACAGGTCGGATGCTATTCGGCGGTGAACGCGATCCTGGGAACCGACGAGGTGTCGCTCACCTTCCGTCCCGACGGCAGGAGGGTGCTCGCCGCGCCCTGCTTCGGCCTGTACGAGCATCCGGGCGGGCGGCTCGTCCGGACCAAGGGGCCCGTCGGGGCGATCGTCGACGCCGTCAGCCGCGACGGCGCGACGTTCTACACCTTCCCGCGCGGCGGCACGCCCTGGGTCAGGTTCTGGGACGCGCGAACCCTGCGCCCCAAGGGCGAGGACCTGCGCACCGGCCCCGTGGCCGCGTCGGACGCGTCCGGAACGGCCCTGTCACCCGACGGGATCATGGTCGCCACCGTCCACCGGGCCGGGTCGGTCGCGAGCGGGAGTCACCAGATCAAACTATGGGACATCCGCTCCCGATCCCAACTCGGCGTCCCGCTCACCGGCGCCGTCGGAGAGATCGCCGCGCTCGCCTTCACCCCTGACGGCACGGCACTGACCAGTGTGGACAAGAGCGGCCGGATCAACGTCTACGACGTCGGACGCACTCGCCTCGTCCGGACCCTGTGCTCCCGTTCCGGCCCGCTCACCAAGGACGAATGGGAGAAACACATCCCGGACGTCCCTTACCGCAAAATCTGCTCACGCTGACAAACGAAAGGCTCGCTAGGATTCTCTCCAGCGGTCAGTCCCCTCTGAGGAGCCGACGATGTCTCCTGCCAGCAGTTCCTCCGGCGAAACCTCCGCAGATCTGCCTCCCCACCTGCCGCAATACGCCCAGGAACGGTTCCGGCCCGACATCCCGTCCCCGGCACGGACGTGGAACTACTGGATGGGCGGGAAGCACAACTACGAGTCCGACCGGGCGGTCGGCGACTCCACCGCCGCGATCAATCCCGAGATCCTCACATTGGCCCGGGTTTCGCGTCCGTTTCTGATCCGTGTCGTGAACCATTTGGCGGTCGAGGAGGGTATCCGCAACTTCCTCGACATCGGCGCCGGGCTGCCCGCCGAGTCCAACACCCACCAGATCGCCCAGCGGGCCGCGCCCGACGCCCGTGTCGTCTATACCGACAACGACCCCACGGCCCTCGCGCACGCGAGCGAACTGATGCGCGGAACCACCCCCGAAGGCGTCACCGACTTTGTCGACGCCGATTACCACGATCCCCGGTCGATCCTTGACCAGGCCGCCAATGTGCTGAACTTCGAACAGCCCATCGGGGTGATGTTCATGGGCGTGCTGGGCTTCTGCCCGGACGACGAGATCGCCTTGCGGATCGTCGCCGACACGATGGCGGGCGTGCCGTCGGGCAGCCTGCTGGCGCTGTGGGACTGCACGGACACGTCCGAGGCCGCCAAGCGCAGCACCGAGCAGTACGCCGACTCGGGGACGATGCCCTACGTCCTACGGAGTGTCGAGCAGATCGACGCTTTCTTCGACGGTTTGGAAAAGGTCGCGCCGGGCCTGGTGTCCATCACGCGGTGGCGCCCCGACGACGCCGAAGGCGGCCTGCCCGATCACGTCAACGGCTATGGCGCGGTAGCCCGTAAGCCCTGAGTACAGAGGCCTGCGGCGGTTCGGTTCGGGGACGCAGGGGGCGTGACCAGGACCGATTCATGCCCATCGTCGTGATCGCCGTGCTGTTCGGCCTGGCGATGAACTACCAGGTCTTCCTGGTGTCGCGGATCCGGGAGGAGCACGGCCGCCGTGGCAGTGCCCGCCGACCGGGCCGTCAGGACGCCGGGGCCCTGAACCGGTGCGGGGTCACTCGGCCCGGCGGACACCGCCGTCCCAGAGGACGCGGAAACGGCCTGGAGATTCGCCGTACTCGCGGCGGAACGCCTTGGCGAACGCGAAGTCGGAGGCGTAGCCGACGCGGTCGGCGACCGAGCGCAGCGGCAGGTCGGTGGTGCGCAGCAGCCGGGCCGCGATGGTCATCCGCCACCAGGTCAGATAGGTGAGCGGCGGGGTTCCGGCCAGTTCGGCGAACCGGCGCGCGAACGCCGCGCGGGACAGTTGCGCGGCGTCGGCGAGGGACTGGACGGTCCACGGCCGCTCCGGTTCGTGGTGGATGCCGCGCAGCGCCGTGGCGACGGCCGGATCCTGGAGCGCCGCCGTCCAGC
>JBOHBY010000833.1:0-3992 GCA_050698635.1 Spirillospora sp. | reverse complement strand
CTCGTCGTTCACGGCCGACGTCGGTCATCCCGCCGCCCTGGGGGTATCTGGCCATGCCACCGGCATACCCCCACACCACCAGCCCGTCCACTAACCCAACCGCCATCATCAATTAACCATGGTTAGTAGTCCAACGACTCGACCCTCGACGACCGCTACCCAGCTCTCGTGCTCCGGACGACCACGTTCTTGAACCACTCTGTCACCTGTGCGTCGTCGTGTCGGCGATGCACAGTCGGTAGTGCGGCGGTATAGGAGCGCAGCCAGACGTCGGCCATTTCGCGGGCGTCCGAGTTGCCCGCACGCCGAATGATGACGTCTTCGATGCCCATCTGTCCGACCATCTCAATTGTTTGATCGACATGGCGTGATCGTGGCCTTAGAGTGGCGAGCATTCGGCCGTCTTCCGCATCACGGCCTTGCCCTGCGCGTCACCCTGGATGAGGAACGTGATGACCTTCGCGATTGAGCCGATTGATCCTGCCAGTCTGCCCCAGTCGTCTCCGGCCTATACGCATGGCGCGCTGGTTCTCGGGGCGCACCGGACCCTCTATATCAGTGGCCAGCCGCCCTGGACTACCAAGGGCGACGTTCCGACCGACTTCTCCGCGCAATGCCGTCTCGCCTGGCGCAACATCAAGACGGTGCTCGCCGATGCGGGCATGACGACCGCCAATCTCGCCAAGGTCACCATCTACCTGTCCGACCGGCGGTACCGCGAACTGAACTCCCGGATCCGCCATGAGATGGTCGGCGACCACCGGCCGGCGGTCACGATCATCATTACCGGTATCTACGATGAGGCCTGGCTTCTGGAGATCGAAGCCGTCGCCGTCGCGCCGGACCCGACGGCCATGCCCAGCACGGAGAATGGGGCGAACCAACCATTGTGAGGCCGAATCCTGAGGCGTCCAGCGAGTCGGTTGGCGTTCTGTTGGATCGGCGGGGAAGGACGGTGGCCGCCGGGGGTTAGTGGTCGGGGGCGAATGCGTTGAAGACCTGCTCGGGGCTGTCGCGCTTTGTGTAGAGGTTCCAGGCGGCGTCGGCGATCAGGTCGGGGTCGAGGGTTCCGACGGTCAGGTTGCCGAGCCTGTCGGGCTGCGAGGTGATCATGCGGTGGATGTCGCCGCGTTCGATGAGGCCGCCGATCGTCAGGGTTCCCGCGTAGACGCCCTGGTCGGCGAGGGCCGCGTGCAGGGTCAGTGCGTAGTTCCGCAGGGCCGCGGACGAGATCGCCAGGTTCCCGAGCATGGGTATCGGAACCACGGAGCTGATGCCGCCGGCGAACAGGAGTCCGCCGCTGCCGCGCTCCAGCATGCCGGGCAGGGCCGCGCCGACGGCCTCAATCGCCGGATACACCGAGCTCATCGCCTCATTGGCGGCGGCCACGTCCGTGGACGTGATGGGAACCGGATGGGCATCGGGATCCGCGGCACCCGGGCCGTAGTAGACGACGTCGATACGGCCGTGCTGTTCGGCGATGGCGTCGAGCGTGGCGAGGAGGCCGTCACGGTCACGGACGTCGGCCGGGTGCGATGTCGCCTCGATGCCCTCGGCCTTCAGCGCGGACACGTAACCGGGGTGGCGGGTCCCGTTCCGGGAGATGAGGGCGATGCGGTGGTCCTCGCGGCCGAATCGGTGCGCGATCGACATGCCCAGGCCGGGCCCGGCTCCGATGACGACCGTCGTTGCTGACATGATGCGCGACCTCCATGAAGTTGAGGAAGCCCTCAAGTTATCCGAAACTTGAGGGCTTCCTCAACTTCGTAGGATGGGGGGCATGTCCAGGAGGACGAGGCCGCCGCGGGCGGACGCTGCGCGAAATCGGGACAGGCTTCTGGCCGCAGCTACCGAGGTGTTCGGGGAACGTGGGCTCGACGCGCCGCTGGAGGTGGTCGCGCGCCGGGCGGGTGTCAGCATCGGCACGCTCTACAACCATTTCCCGGCGCGCCAGGACCTCTTCGACGCGATCTTCCCCAAGCGGCTGGCTGCGCTGGACCAGATCGCCGAAGCGGCACTGACCGCCCCCGACCCGTGGGACGGGTTCGTCGCGTTCATCGAGGGCCTGGTCGCGTTGCAGGCTGAGGATCGCGGGCTCAACGACGCGCTGGTCCGGCGGTTTCCGCTGGCGTCCGAAGTGAGCGCGGCCTGCCATCGCGGATTCGCGCACCTGATGCGGATCATCGAGCGGGCCAGGGAGTCGGGGCGGCTCCGCGACGACTTCGAGCCGCAGGACGTCGTGACGCTGATGTGGGCGATGTCCCAGATCATCCGCGAGTCCATCGACGTCGCGCCCGATGCCTGGCGGCGCTTCCTCGCGCTCTACCTCGACGGTCTGCGCGCCACCGCCGCCCATCCGATCACCGTCCGGCCCCTGTCCGCGGAGCAGGTCGCGGGACTGATGACTCCTGGGTGACGCCCGCGCCTGGCCCGGCTGGTCGACCGCGAAAGACGAATTGCGCTTTCGGTGGGGCTCGTTGCGGGTGCGTGCGCCTTGTTGGGTTAGTGGGGGGCGGTTTCCAGGGTTTGTAGGAGGGAGTTCACGGCGGCCAGGTCGGTTTCGCTGAAGACGTGGATGCCTTCGCGTTCCAGGAGGGCGGTCGTGACGCCCTTTCCGGTGGCCGACGTGCCTTTGAAGGTGCCGTCGTAGATGCGGTGGCTGCCGCAGGATGGGCTGCCCTCCTTGAGGAGCGCGATACGGGCGCCGGAGCGGCGGGCGGCGTCCAGGGCCTGGCGGGCGCCGTGGAGGAAGGCGGCGGTGACGTCCTCTCCCGCGTCCGTGCGGACGTGGGCGGTGCCGTCGAGCACGGCATGGCCGTCGCCGCCGACGATCTCGGCGGGTGGACGGGGAACGGCCAGGCCACCGGACACCTCCGGGCAGAACGGGACGAGACGGCCCTCAGTCCGCCAGCGTTCGAAGAGGTCGTCGCCTACCGGCTTGGCCGCGCCGTCATAGCGGACGGGCCGTCCCACCAGGCAGGAACTGACCAGAATGCGTTCCACGTCGTCCAGCCTATGCGGGGGACGGCGGGCGGGTGGCCCGCTACTTGCGGATGCGGCTTACGGCCACCTGTGCCACGCGGACGGCGGCGCCCGGGTTGAGGCGAACGCCGCGCCAGGCGAGGCGCCCGTGAGCGGGCGCGACGATGAGCGCCTGGTTCCTGGCGATGCCGCGCATGATGTCGCGGGCCAGTTTCTCGGCCGTGTAGAGGCGCGGGGACGCCTTGGCGATGTCGCCGGTGGCGTCGCCGCTCATCGGCGTCTCGGGCAGATCGGGGTTGACGTTGTGGAGCAGCGGCGTGTCGACGAAGCTCGGGCAGACGACGCTGACCTTGACGCCGCGTCCGGCGGCCTCCGCGCGCAGGCCGAGGGACAGGCCGACGACGGCGTGCTTGGTCGCCGTGTAGGGGATGCCGATCGGCATGGGGACGAGCCCGGCGAGCGAGGCGGTGTTGACGATGTGGCCTCGGCCCTGCTCCAGCATGATCGGGTAGGCGGCGTGGACGCCGTGCACGACGCCCTTGAGGTTGATGTCGATCGCGCGGTTCCAGTGGTCGAGGGTGAGTTCCTCGGCGAGGCCGCCGATGGCGATGCCCGCGTTGTTGAACACCAGGTCGAGGCGTCCATGGTCGGACCGCACGGCGTTGTAGAGGTCGGCGACGGCTTCGGCGTCGGTGACGTCGAGCGGCGCGGACGTCGCCGTGCCCTTGCCGAGCGTGTTCAGCCTTTCGGCGACGTGCTCGGCGCCTTCGGCGTTGATGTCGGTCACCACGACGGTGTCGCCGCGCGTCACCAGGGACGTGGCGACCGCGCGGCCGATGCCGGACGCGCCTCCGGTCACGATCGCGATGCTCATGGGTCTCCGCTCGATGCTGGACGTCGCGTCCGCGCACCGGGTCGGGGCCGGGCGGCGACGGCTGAGAGGAATGTTCTGGCAGGTGCGGTGGCGGGCTCGCAAACCTCGGCTGGGCCGCCCCGCCCCGCCGCGGGTG
>JBOHBY010000832.1:0-6966 GCA_050698635.1 Spirillospora sp. | reverse complement strand
GGCCTACGGCGGCCTGGCCGCGATGGTCGGCGAGCCGGGCCGTCCGCCGCTGACCCTCGGCGGCGAGCAGACCGCGCACGCCGCCGCGTTCGTCGGCTTCTACGGCGCGATGCTCGCGCTGCGGCGCCCGGACGGCGACGTCGTCGACGTCGCCCTCTGCGACGTGGCCGCCTACATCGACTGGAAGAGCGACATCGTCTACACCGAGACCGGCCAGGTCCCGGTCCGGACGGGCACGAGCATCGGGCGCTGGCGGACCGTCCAGGCCGCCGACGGCTGGGTCGGTGTCATCTTCCAGCCGGAGCAGTGGGACAGCGTCGTCACGCTCGTCGGCGACCCGGCGCTCGAAGACCCCCGGCTGCGCGGCGACAAGGCCCGCTTCGAACTCATGGACTCCTGGTGGCCGGCCGTCGAGCGGTGGGCCGCCGGGCGCTCCAAGCGGGAGATCTACCTCGACGCGCAGCGCCTCGGCCTGCCGTTCGGCTACGGCGCCGACGTGGCCGACCTCGTCGCCGACCCGCAGTACCTGGCGCGCTCGTTCGTCCCGGACGACGGCGGACGCCCAGCGCTCGCCCCCGTCACAGGCCTCCCATGGCGCTTCGGCTCCCCACCACCCCTACCCGGCGCCGACTCCGAGCCCGACACGCTCCTCCCCGTTCCTCGTCCGGCGGACGGCACAGCCGACGGCACGGTCGCCGACCGTGACCACGCCCCGCTCGCCGGTGTCGTCGTCCTCGACCTCGGCACGATCACGGCGGGCGCCGCCACCGGCCGCCTCCTCGCCGACTACGGCGCCACCGTCATCAAGGTCGAGACGATGAACCGGCCGGACGCGTTCCGCGTGTGGCCCGTCCCTGGCGCGGGCGACGCCGAGGTCATGGAGGAGTCGCCGCTGTTCGAGTCGAACAACGCGGGCAAGCTCGGCATCACGCTCGACCTGAAGACCGGCGCCGGGCGCGCGGAGATGCGGCGGCTCGTCGCCCGCTCCGACGTGCTCGTCGAGAACTTCACCGTCGGCGTCACGCGCCGGCTCGGCATCGACTTCCCGACGCTGATCGAGACCAACCCGCGGCTGATCTACCTGTCGCTGTCCAGCCAGGGGCAGTCGGGCCCCGAGTCGGGGACGCGCTCCTACGGCTCCAGCCTCGATCTGCTGTCCGGCCTGGCGTCGGTGACCGGGTACGTTGGGGAACGTCCGATGTGGTCGTCGGCCGACATCAACTACCCCGACCAGATCGTGTCCCTGTTCGGCGCCGGGCTGATCGCCTACTGCGTCGTCCAGGGGCTGCGCGGGACCTATCTCGACGTGTCACAGCGCGAGCTCGTGAGCTGGACGCTCGCCGACCGCGTCATCGAACACCTCGACGCGGGGACCGTTCCAGGGCCGTCCGGCAACCGGCGTCCCGGCAGCACCCCGCACGACGTCTACCGCTGCGACGGCGACGACCAGTGGATCGCCGTCGCCTGCCGGACCGACGCCGAACGCACCGCACTGGCCGCGCTCATCGGCGCCGACCGGCTCGCCGCCGAGCCCGTCTCGTGGTGGGAGGGGAATCACGAGGAGGTCGACGCGGCGATCGGTGCCTGGGCCCGGCGGCGCTCGAAGGAGGAGTGCGCCCGTGAGCTGACGTTGGCCGGCGTTCCGTCCGCGCCGGTCCAGTCCGCTCGGGAGCGCGCGGGAGATCCGCACTTCCAGCGCCGCCGGGTCTTCCTCGACGAACCCCGCCGCCAGAAGGGGTTCCCGCTGCGGCTGTTCGGCTACGAGCCGCCGCAGCCGAGGCCCGCCCCCCGCCTCGGCGAACACGACGCCGACCTACGTAATGGCCAGCTGCCGGGCGCCGGGGACGGGCCGGCCCAGCGCCCCGCCGAAGTCCCGTCCCCGCGTCCGGGAGGAACCCTGTGAATGTGAACGATGCCGCCGTCATCATCGGAGCCTACGAACATCCGGGCCGCGAGCTGCCGGACAAGTCGCTCGCGCAGATCCACGCCGAGGTCGCGATCGGCGCGCTCGCGGACGCGGGCCTGACGCTCGACGACGTCGACGGCTACTTCTGCGGGCACGACGCGCCGGGCTACGGCGGCGGCTGGGTGACGATGGCCGAGTACCTCGGCCTGCGCGACCTGACCTACATGGACTCGACGGAGAGCGGCGGCGCCTCGCCGATCTACCACGTGTCGCACGCGATGGCGGCGATCGCGGCGGGCAAGTGCAACGTCGCGCTGATCACGCTCGCGGGCAAGCCGCGGACCGGCATCCAGCCCGGCGGCGGCGGCCCGGCCTCCCCGCAGGACGACTTCGAGATGGCGATGTTCACCGGCGCCGGCCTCGTGAGCACCTACGCGCTGGCCGCCCAGCGGCACATGTACGAGTTCGGCACGACGAGCGAGCAGCTCGCCGAGATCAAGGTGGCGGCGACGAAGCACGCCTCCCACAACCCGAACGCGTTCCTGCAGAAGGTGCTGACGGTCGAGGACGTCGTCAACTCGCCCTTGGTCGCCAGCCCGCTGCACCGCGCGGACTGCTGCCTGGTGACCGACGGTGGCGGCGCGATCGTCGTCGTCAGCCGCGAGATCGCCCGGAACCTGAACCGGCAGGCCGTGAAGGTCATGGGCCAGGGCGAGTCGGCGAAGCTGACCAACGGCGGCAAACTCGACCTGACGTACACGAGCGCGGTGTGGTCCGGCCCGCGCGCGTTCGAGCAAGCAGGGGTGACGGTCGACGACATCGACTACGTGTCGATCTACGACAGCTTCACGATCACCGTCCTGGAGATCCTGGAGGACCTCGGCTTCTGCGAGAAGGGCCAGGGCGGCCGCTTCGTCATGGACGGGACGCTCGTCGCCCCGCACGGGAAACTCCCGTTCAACACCGACGGCGGCGGCCTGAGCAACAACCACCCCGGCCACCGCGGCGGCGTCACGAAGATCATCGAGGCGGTCCGGCAGCTGCGGGGCGAGGCGAACCAGGGCGTGCAGATCCCCGACTGCTCGGTCGCCCTGGTGCACGGCAACGGCGGCGACCTGGGCACCCGGATGCGCAGCGCCACGATGATCTTGGGAAGGGACGGCGAATGAGCGAGGTACGGAGCCCGGTTCTGCCCGCGCCGCGGCCGGTGGTCAACCCCGACACCGCGGAGTTCTGGAAGGCGACGACCGAGGGGACGTTCCTCGGCCGCCGCTGCGGCGACTGCGGGTCGGCGATCTGGTACCCGCGGCCGATCTGCCCGTTCTGCCACAGCACGAACACGCGGTGGGAGGAGTTCAGCGGGCGCGGCACCGTCTACTCCTACAGCGTCGTCCACCGGGCGGGCGGCCAGTGGAAGGGCGTCACGCCGTACGTCCTGGCCTACGTGGAGCTTGAGGAAGGCCCCCGCGTGATGACCAACATCGTCGACTGCGACGTCGAGAAGGTCGCCATCGGAGACGCGGTCGAAGTCGTGTTCGAGGACACCGGGGACGGTAGCGCGCTGCCTCGCTACCGCCCGGTGCAGAGCCAGCAGAGCGAGGAAGTGGAATAGGGATGACCATCAACAAGGTGTACGAGTCTCCGCAGGCGGCCGTCGCGGACGTCCCGGACGGCGCGAGCGTGTCGATCGCCGGTTTCGGCAAGACCCACAGTTTCCCGACGAGCCTGACCGTCGCGCTCCGCGAACAGGGCGCCCGGCAGTTGTGCCTGGTCGCGAACTCGCTGGGCGAAGGCCCCTACCGTTCGATCACTCTAGTTGAGAACCGCCAGGTCAACCGCTTGATCGTGTCGTTCTCCGCCCGCGCGGGGGAGGCGACGTCGGCGGCCGAGAAGCAGATCGCGGCCGGTGAGATCGAGGTCGAGCTGGTACCGCAGGGCACGCTCGTCGAGCGGCTCCGCGCGGGCGGCGCCGGGATCGGCGCGTTCTTCACCCGCACCGCCGTCGGCACCGCCGTCGCCGACGGCAAGGAGACCCGCGTGATCGACGGTGTCGAGCACGTGCTGGAGATGGGCCTCAAGGTCGACTACGCGTTCATCCGCGCGGCCCGCGCCGACCGGTTCGGCAACCTGGAGTTCGACGGCGTCGGACGCAACTTCATGCCCGCCTTCGCCAAGGGCGCGCAGATCACGGTCGCCGAGGTCGACGAGATCGTCGACGGCGAGCTGCACCCCGAGCGGATCGGGCTGCCCGGCATCTTCGTGAGCAGGGTCGTCCGCAAGACGGTCGACGTCGAGCACGACTTCCCGGTGGTGCGCGAGGGACGCGGCGGTGACAGCGCCCGGACGGTCAACGGCAAGAAGGCGCTGACCCGCAAGCAGATGGCGGAGGTCGCCGCCGGGCTCGTGCCCAGCGGCAGCTACATGAACCTCGGCCTCGGCATCCCGACGCTGATCTCCGACTACATCTCCGGGCGCGACATCGTCCTGCACTCGGAGAACGGCGTGCTCGGCTACGGCACGATCGCCTCGCGCGACGACTACGACCCCGAGATCTACAACGCGGGCGGGCAGTACGTCCATCTGGAGGAGGGCGGGTCGTTCTTCGAGAGCGTCACGTCGTTCGAGATGGTGCGCGGCGGCAAGGTCGACTTCGTGGCGCTCGGGGCGTTCCAGGTGGACGCCGACGCCAACCTCGCCAACTGGAGCACGCCGAACATGGTCGGCGGCGGCATCGGCGGCGCGATGGACCTCGTCGCGGGCGACGTCAACGTGATGGTGCTGATGATGCACTCCGACTCCAAGGGGAACGCGAAGCTCGTCAACTCCTGCGAGTACCCGCTGACCGGGCTCAACTGCGTCAACATCGTCGTCACCGACCTGTGCGTGCTCCGCCGGGTCGGTGACGTCTTCAAGCTCGAGTACGTGGCGCCCGGGTTCACGGCGGACGAGGTCGCCGCGCTGACCGAGTTCGAGATCGACCGCTCGGACTTCGGTTCGGCGGCCTAGGGCACCGTGTCGGATCTCGCTGGAACGACGGCCGCGGAGCTGGCCGAGGCGTACGCGCGGCGCGACACGTCGCCGGTGGAGGCGACCCGCGCCGCGCTGGACGCCATCAAGGAGCGGGACGCCGAGCTGAACGCGTTCGTCCTGGTCGACGAGGAGGCGGCCCTTCGGGACGCCGCCGAATCGGAGGCCCGCTGGTCGGCCGGTACGCAGCGCGGCCCGGCCGACGGCGTCCCCACGTCCGTCAAGGACCTCGAACGGACGCGCGGCTGGCCGACCCTGCGCGGCACCTGGCTGGCGGACGAATCAGGCCCCTGGCCTGAGGACTCACCCAGCGTCGCCAGACTCCGGGAGGCGGGCGCCGTCCTCATCGGCAAGACCACCACACCAGAGTTCGGATGGAAGGGCGTCACCGACTCGCCCCGCTTCGGGATCACCAGAAACCCATGGAACCCCGCACTGACGCCCGGCGGCTCCAGCGGCGGCTCCGCCGCCGCGGTAGTCGCCGGGATGGGCACCTGGTCGGTCGGCACAGACGGCGGCGGCTCGGTCCGGGTCCCGGCGGCGTTCACGGGCACGGTCGGCTTCAAGCCAACGGGCGACCTGATCGCGTCCTATCCGCCCGGCAGCAACGGCCTGCTCTCGCACCGAGGCCCGATCACCCTCTCCGTCCTGGACGCGGCCCTCCTCCTGGACGTGATCGGCCGCCCCGACCACCGAGACTGGGCGGCCCTACCTGCCACAGACTCATCCGTCGTAGACGGCATCGAGTCAGGCATCAAGGACCTGTCGATCGCCTACTCACCCGACCTCGGCTACGGCACCAACGACCCGGAGGTAGCCGCCCTGGTCGCGGAGGCGATCAACGTCCTGTCAGACCTGGGCGCACGCATAACGGAGATCAACCCACTCTTCGACGACCCAGTAGACGCGTTCCAGACCCTCTGGTGCGCCGGGGTGGCGCGGACGCTCAGGCCCTACGGCCCGGACGACCTGGCCCGCGTCGACCCGGCCCTGCTGGAGTACGCGAAGCGGGGACGCGGCATCTCCGCCGTCGAATACCTGGACGCGATGGCCGTCTGCGCCGATCTAGGCCTCCGGATGGCACGGTTCCACGAGTCGTACGACCTGCTCGTCACGCCGACCGTCCCCGGCGTCGCGTTCCCGGCGGGCCAGAACGGACCGACCCCCGAAACGTCGCACGTCTGGGCGTCGTGGACGCCCTACACCTATCCGTTCAACATGACCAGGCAACCGGCGCTGAGCGTCCCGTGCGGCCGCACGAGTTCTGGGCTCCCGGTCGGCCTCCACATGGTGGGCCCCCGCCACAAGGACGCCCGCGTACTCCGCGCCGGACGCGCCTACGAGAAGAAAACCGGCTGGTCACCGGTCACCGAAGCCGCACGGACGCGAGCATCAGGGAGAGGACAGCAGTCATGACGGATCTACCCACGGTCGCGAACCTGATCAATGGGGAGTGGCTGCGGAGCGACCACGAGCGCACGGTGCATCACAAGTTCACCGGTGCGCCGCTCGCGACGGCCTACGACGCGACACCTCAGATGGTCACCGACGCGGTGACCGTCGCGCGTGAGGCGAGCAAGACCCCGCTGACCCCGCCGCAGCGCTACGAGATCCTGCGGGCGGTCTCCGACCAGATCGCGGCGAACCGTGAGCAGCTCGCGCTGGACGTGGCCCGCGAGTCCGGGTTCAGCGTCAAGGACTGCCTGGGCGACACCGACCGCGCGGTGCAGACGATGCTGATCTCCGCCGAGGAGGCCAAGCGGATCGACGGCGCGGTCGTCCCCATCCAGGCCGCGCCCGGGTTCGAGCACCGGCTCGCGTTCACGATCCGGACACCGGTCGGCGTGGTCGGCGCGATCACGCCGTTCAACTCGCCGCTGAACACCGTCGCGCACAAGGTCGGCCCGGCGCTGGCCGCCGGGAACGCGGTCGTGGTCAAGCCGTCGCCGTTCACGCCGATCGCGGCGGCCGCGCTGTGCCGGATGCTGCTGGACGCGGGACTGCCGCCCGGCCTGATCGGGCTGGTGCTCGGC
>JBOHBY010000831.1:0-10090 GCA_050698635.1 Spirillospora sp. | reverse complement strand
CGTCCACGCCCTGCCAGAGCGACAGGGTGCCGAACAGGCAGGTCCGCTCGTCGTCCGCGAACTGCTTGACCAGCAGGGACGTGGAGTCGTCGCCCTGGCACAGCAGCGGATGGGACAGGTGCTCCTTCAGCTCGTCGGCGGCCTGCCGCGCCGCCCGCATCGACGAGAACAGCCCGAGCGTGCGGCCGCCCGCCGACTCGATCAGCTCGGTGATCTCCGTCAGATAGGCGTCGGCGAGCCCGTCCCGTCCGGGTTGCGGCAGATGCCGCGCGACGTAAAGAATGCCCGCTTTCGGATGGTCGAACGGCGACCCGACATCGAGCCCCGACCACACGACCTTTGTTTCTTCGCGTTTCTCCGTCGCGGTCTGGGCGAGCCCCTCCGCCGCGGTCTTCGCGTCCTTGGACGTCTGCTCGTCCAGCGACGGCAGGCCCCACGGGCGTGCGAGCGGTTCGAACGACCCGCCCAGCGTCAGCGTCGCCGACGTGAGGATGGCGGTGCGCTGCTCGAACAGGGTCGTCCGCAACAGGCCACCGACCCCGATCGGCGCCACGTGCAGCGCCGGTGGACGCCTCGGCCGCCCGTCCTGGACGAACGGCTTCTCCAGCCACACCACGTCGAACCGTTCGGCCATCTCGGGCTTGAACGCATCCAGCACCCTCACGGCCGTGTCATGGAGTTCTTCCAGCGACGACCGTGCGGCCTTGCGCGCCGCCATGTCGCCTGGCTCGGTGTCCTTCTTCTCTGGGCCGAGCGCCGTGATGCAGGCGTGCGCGGCGTCCCGTACGACCGCCAGCGTGTTGCCCAGGGCGGGGGACAGGACGTCCATACGCCCCGCCTGCGAATCCTCCAGAAGCAGACCGAGCCCCTCCGCGGCCTCCTTCAGCCGGTCGGCGGTCGACTCCTCGATGAGCCGCCCGCACCTGCGCGCCGCCATCTCGACCGCGGCCGCGCTGAGATCGCCCGTCGCGACCGACGTGACCCGGTCGACCAGCTCGTGCGCCTCGTCCACGATCACCACGTCGTGCTCGGGCAGGACCTGGAACTCCTCCAGCGCGTCGATCGCCAGCAGCGCGTGGTTGGTGACCACGATGTGCGCCTCGCCCGCCTCCGCCCTGGCCAGCTCGGAGAAGCACTGCGTGCCGTGCGGGCAGCGCTGCGCGCCCAGGCACTCCCTGGCCGTGACCGCGACCTGCCGCCACGCCTGCTCGCTCACCCCCGGCACCAGCTCGTCCCGGTCGCCGGTCTTGGTCTCCTCCGCCCACTCGTTCAGCCGCTTCACCTGCCGTCCGAGGTTGGACAGCTGCTGCGGGTCGAACAGGCTCGGCCCTTCGTCCTCCTCCGGGACGCCCGTCTGGACCCGGTGCAGGCACAGATAATTGCGGCGGCCCTTGAGGATCGCGAACTTCAGCTCCGTCCCGAGCATCGGCCCGAGCGCCTCCGCCAGCCGCGGCAGGTCACGGTCGACGAGCTGGCGCTGCAACGCGATCGTCGCCGTGGAGACGACCACCGTCGTCTGCTTCTTTACCGCGTGCCGGATCGCGGGCACGAGATAGGCCAGCGACTTGCCGGTGCCGGTACCGGCCTGCGCGGCGACATGCTCGCCGGACGCGATCGCGTTCTCGACCGCCCGCGCCATCGTCACCTGCCCCGGGCGCTCGGCGCCTCCGATGGAGGACACGGCCGTGGCGAGCAGCGTCGCCATGTCGGGAATTCGGGTATCGCTGCCGTTCAGCAGATCAGGGGCGGGCACGCCGCCCAACGCTACCGCCCGCGACCGACACCCGCGTCCCGAGCCGGGTTATCCACAATTCCAGCGAGGGTGTTGGCCGGGGCCTCGTGGCTGCGAGTGTCGATGACATGACAGCCCTGGTGATCCGCTCCGCCCAAGACGCCATCGCAGCCGTCCCCTACCTGCTGGGGTTCCATCCGTCCCGCAGCCTCGTCGTGATCGGCTTCGAGAGCGCCGACGGCGGCACCTGCGCGATCCGGCTCGACTTACCGTCCCTGGACGCCGCCGGGCGCGTCGCCGCGCTCCTGGACGCCAACGGCTTCCGCCGCTCCCTCCTGCTCGGCTACGGCCCGGACGACGACGTCCGCGCGTCCGTCGCCGCAGTGCGCGCCGCCCTCGACGCCGCGGGCGTCCCCACCGCCGAGGCCGTCCGCGTCGCCGACGGCCGCTGGTGGTCGCTCACCTGCGACGACGACTGCTGCCCCGCCGCAGGCGTCCCCTACGACACCTCCGCCAGCGTCGTCGCCGCCGAGGCGACCCTCGCGGGCCGGGTGGCCCTCGCCGACCGGTCCGAACTCGTCCGCTCCGTCCAGCCGCTCGACGGCCCCGTCCGCGCCGCCATGCGCGAGGCCACCGCACGCGCGGAGCTACGCCTGCTAGCCCGGCCCGACCCGCCCGACGAGAGCAGCGCCTTCATCCTCACCCTGCTCGCCCGCGAACACGCCGGCACGCCGCCGACCGACGACGAGGCCGCCTGGCTCGGCGTCCTGCTCACCGACCCGCGCAACCGCGACGAGGCCTGGATCCGCATCGACGAGGACGCTCCCGCCACCGACATCGCCTTCTGGCGCGACATCGTCCGCCGCGTGGAGGACGCCTACGTCCCCGCCCCCGCGTCCCTCCTGGCCTTCGCCGCCTACTCCGCCGGCGACGGCGGCCTCGCCAACGTCGCCCTCGAACGAGCCCTCAACGCCGACCCCACCTACACCATGGCCAAAATCCTCAGCGAAGTGATCAACGTAGGAATCCCACCCTCAAAACTCCGCCTCCGCATGACCCCCGACCAACTGGCAACCGCCTACTACAACAACCCCAATAAGCCCACCTAACCCCACCCCCCGCCCACCCACGTCCAGGTCCGCCTACGTCGGCCGACCCTTGCCCCCGCCACCAACGTCCACGCTCCCCTTGGCCCACATCCGCGCTGGCCCACATCCGAGTGCGCGGAGCGCCCCGGCCCCAACACGGACGTGCCCCAGCCCGCCAATCTCTGGATCCGTGCACCGGAGCAGTGGGCGCCGAGTCTTCATGTGCTGGGGATGGGGTGCTGGGGATGCGGTGCGGGGGGATGCGGTCCGGGCTGGGAGGGGTGTAGGTCGGTGGTCAGGGGGATACGGCTTGGCCTGGGGTGCCGGGGTCGATGCGGCGGTCGGGGTTGCGCTCGTTCCAGGCGCGCATGCGGGGCGGGTATCCGACGATCTGGACGTCATAGACCGGCAGGCCGAGGTCGCGGGCCACCTTGCCTATGACCTTGGGGGAGCCGACGCGGCGGCGGGTCCACTCGCCGTCGTGGGCGACCGCGACGGCGGTGGTGTCGGTGGCGAAGGTCTCCGGCTCGACGAAGAACTCCACACCGCGGCGAGAGCGGGCGAACGCGATCAGCGCCTCGATGTCGGAGTCGGTCGCCTCGCGGTCGAGCCTCGTCACCGTTGACCCGCGGTTCTTGCGAATCCCGAATCGGTCCCGGAACCTCATCGCCTGCTCCGTCGTCTGGTGCCGCCCCGGAACCGTTCCGGGCCGGTCGTGGTGTACGACGATAACGATGGTTCGGCGTTCGCGGGTTCCCGACACAGTGTCGGCGTCCCCGGCGCGCACGGGAGCGAGCCCTAGACTTGCTGGCTCAGGGGATCAGCAGCGGGGGTGTTGATGGACGGGCCGAACCTGGTCCGGCGAGGGGGCGCCGCCGTGCTCGCGGTCGCGATCTGCGGGTGGCTCAGCACACTGGGGCCGGTGGCCGAACGGGTCGAGTTGGCCAAGGCCCAACGGCATGGCCCCGCGCCGCCCCAAAAGTCCGAGCGCTCGCCTGAACCCGAGCCCGAACCCCCGGCCCCCGACTGCACGCGGGCGAAATGCGTGGCGCTGACCTTCGATGACGGACCGGCGCAGAGCACGGGTGAACTGCTGGACATCCTTGCCGCCCGCCAGGTGAAGGCGACATTCTTCCTCATCGGGGAGAACGCCGCCAAGCATCCGGAACTCGTCCGGCGCGAGCATGAGGCCGGGCACGAACTCGCCGACCACAGCTACTCGCATGCCGACCTCGGGAGGGCGTCCCAAAAGAAGATCCTCTCGGAGCTGACGAGGACGCAGGACGCGATCCGCCGGGCGTCCGGGGTCACGCCGATCATGCTCCGGCCGCCGTACGGGTCGACGTCCAAGCGGCTGACCAGGATCACGCGGCAGATGGGCATGGCGCAGGTCCTGTGGACGGTCGACCCGCAGGACTGGGACAGCCGCGACACCGAGGACGTGGAGCGCCAGGTCCTGAAGGCGGCGAAGCCGGGCTACATCGTGCTGATGCACGACATCCACCGGACGACCGTGAAGGCCGTCCCGAAGATCATTGACGGACTGGCGGCGCGCGGCTACGTGTTCGTGACCGTGTCGGAGCTGTTCGGCGGTCGTCTCACGCCTGGGAAGGAGTACATCCAGCTGAATTCAGGGGCACCTCAGGGTCTTCCCCGATAGCCCGGGCCCGCGGCGGCGCCGACCATGAGAGGTATGAACAGCAGCTACGCGGTGGGGGATCTGCGGGTCTCGGACGCCGAAAGGGAACCGGTCATCGAGCGCCTTCAGGACGCGTACGCCGAAGGCCGCCTAGACCACGACGAGTTCGACATGCGGATGCATCTGGCGATGACGGCCAAGACGCGGAACGACCTGGGCGCGGTGACCCGCGACCTGGTCCCGGTCCCCCAGCAGGCGCCCGTCCTGCCGCCCGGTGAGGCACCCACCGGCGAGGACCGCATGCTCGCGGCGGCGGCGCACGCGGTCGCGATCCCGACACTGTTCGTCGGGCCCCTGGTGCTGATGCTCGTGAGCGGCAAGCGGTCGGAGTACGTCCGGCGGCAGGCGGCGGAGGCCGTGAACTTCCACCTCACGCTGCTGCTGATCACGATCGTCACTTTCGGGATCGGCGGGCTGGTCTACGCGGTGGCGTGGATTCTGTCGGTGGTGGCGGCGATCTACGCCCTTGCCGGTCAGACGTTCCGCTACCCCTGGATCCTGCGCCTGGTGAAGTAACCACCGTCCCCCCGGCACCTGGCGAACGGGCCCGTCGCGCTCACGCCTGCCCTCAGCCCCACGGCCGACACACCCTCGCCCTGTGTCCTCCGCGCTAGCCCGCCCTGCCCGCCTGCCCTGTTGCCCCGCCCTGTTCGGCTGGCGTGTCGTCCGCGCTGCTCGTCCGCGCTGCTCGTCCGCGCGCTGCTCTGTTCAGGCGCCGTGTTGGCTCGCCGTGTTCGGGTGGCGTGCTCGCTTGCAGTATTCGGGCGCCGTGTTCGGCGGCTCTGTTCGGGCGCTGTGTTCTCCCGCTGTGATTGGCCGCCGTGCTGGTCTGGCGTGCTGGTCTGGCGTGTTCGCGCGCTATGTTCGCCTGCGGTGTTCGGGTGTCGCGATTCGGCAGTTGTGTTCGTCTGAGGTTGTTCGGGTGCCGGTGTTCGCCTGGTCTGTTCGGGGGCGAGATGCGTTGTTGGTAGGGCGAGGTTGTGGTGCTTTGGTCGGTGTCGGGAGTGGGCTGGCTGGGGTTGTCGAGGCAGAGCGGTGTGCTGGGAGTCTTGGAGAGGGCGCCGGGCTTCAGGAGATGGTTCTGGCGTTTTGGACTTCGTCCTTTGGGACGAGGGCGAGTTCGGTAGGACGAGCTGGCTGTGAACCGGGCGTCGTTGGTTTCGCCAGCTCTTGCTTGGGTGGGGCGGTCGGGTGCCGTTGGGCCGTTGGGCCGTTGGGCCGTTGGGCCGTTGGCGGTTTGGGGCGTGGTGGTGGGAGAGTCATGTGTGGTTGTGCGCTGGGGTTTAGGGCGGCTTTGGTGGTGGGGGCGCCGGGGGTGGAGTGTCGTTGGTTTGTCGGTGTGGGGCTTCGGGGAAAGGTTGACGTGGCCGCGCTGTTGCGGTTCTGTCGCCTCCGGGAGATGAAACAACGTCGATGTACGCACTGTGGCTTTTATTCCCCTTTCATCCTGTGACTCCCGCAACGTCCGGGTCATGTGGACCGTTCATGGGATGATCGATTAACTGTGTCCGGGAGGGGTAGATGACGGAGCTTGCGATCAAGGGCGGCCACGAGCGGGCGGTGGAGGCGCTCAGGCGGTCCTACGAGGCGATCCCGGCGGGCACGCCGGTGCGGCTGGCGAAGCGCACCTCGAACCTGTTCCGGTGGCGCGACCCCTCGGAGGCGCCCGGCCTGGACGTGTCCGGGTTCGACGGGGTGCTGAGCGTCGACGCGGACGAGCGGACGGCGCAGGTCCAGGGGATGACGACGTACGAGGACCTCGTCGACGCGACGCTGCCGCACGGGCTGATGCCGACGGTCGTCCCGCAGCTGAAGACCATCACGCTGGGCGGCGCGGTGACCGGCCTCGGCATCGAGTCGACGTCGTTCCGGGACGGGCTCCCGCACGAGGCCGTCCTGGAGATGGAGGTCCTCACCGGCGACGGGCGGATCGTCACCGCGACGAAGGACAACGAGCACGCCGATCTGTTCTACGGCTTCCCGAACTCCTACGGGACGCTCGGCTACACGCTGCGGCTGAAGATCGAGCTCAGACCGGTCAGCCCGTACGTCCGGCTGCGGCACCTGCGGTTCGGCGACGCCGCCGAGCTGTCGCGGGTGATGGGCGAGATCACCGCGTCGGGGACGTTCGAGGGCGAGCCCGTCGACTTCATGGACGGGACGGTCTTCAGCGCCCGCGAGCAGTACATCACGCTCGGCTATTTCGCCGACTCGGCGCCGTACACGTCCGACTACACGGGCCAGAAGATCTACTACCGGTCGATCCGGGAACGGTCGGTCGACTTCCTGACGGTCCGCGACTACCTGTGGCGCTGGGACACCGACTGGTTCTGGTGCTCGGGCGCGTTCGGCGTCCAGAACCCGACCGTCCGGCGTCTGTGGCCCGACAAGTACAAGCGCTCGGACGTGTACCGCAAGCTCGTCGCCTACGACCGGCGCTACCAGTTCGTGGCGCGGGCGGAGCGGTGGCGCGGGCTGCGTCCCCGCGAGGACGTCATCCAGGACATCGAGGTGCCGGTCGAGCGGCTGCCGGAGTTCCTGGAGTTCTTCCACGACAAGGTCGGCATGAGCCCGGTGTGGCTGTGCCCGTTGCAGGCCAAGGAACGGTGGCCGCTTTACCCGCTGGACGTGGGACGCCCCTACGTGAACGTGGGTTTCTGGGGAACGGTCCGTCTTCCCCCAGGGCAGATCCCCGAGTACCACAACCGGCTCATCGAACGCAGGGTCGCGGCTCTTGACGGCCACAAGTCCCTCTACTCGACTGCTTTTTACGGCAGGGACGAGTTCTGGCAGTACTACGACGGGGAGACCTACCGGCGGCTCAAGGGTGTCTACGACCCGGGCGAGCGGCTGCTCGACCTCTACGACAAGTGCGTGCGCGGGCGCTGACCAGGCGTCCGCGACGGGGAGTGCCCCGGCGGGGCGACGGTTTCGCCGCCGCGGGCCGGGGCGGAGAGATCAGGAGGGATCAAGATGACGCTGGCCAGAGTCTTCGAGCAGCTCGCCGGGGCTGAGGCGCCAGTGGAGTTCACGGCGTACGACGGCTCGCGGGCGGGGGTGCCCGGCGCGGATATCCGGCTCGACATCCGTTCGCCGTACGCGGTGTCGTACCTGCTGCACTCGCCGGGTGCGCTGGGCCTGGCCCGCGCCTACGTCACCGGCATGCTCGACCTCAGCGGCGACATGATCGCGGCGCTGACGACGATGCAGCAGGTGCTCGGCGACGTGACGCCGCGCGACAAGGCGCGGGTCGTCGGCGCGCTCCTGGGCGACCCGCTGCTGCGCGGCGCGATGACGCGCCGCCTGGACCCGCCGCCGCAGGAGGCGCCTTTCAGCCGCATCCCGTCGTGGCTGCGACACTCCAAGAGGCGTGACGCACGGGCCATCTCGCACCACTACGACGTGTCCAACACGTTCTACGCATGGGTGCTCGGCCCGTCCATGGCCTACACGTGCGCGTGCTACCCCCGAGAGGACGCGACGCTGGAGGAGGCGCAGTTCAACAAGCACGACCTGGTGGCGAGGAAGCTCGCGTTGAAGCCGGGGATGCGGTTGCTGGACGTGGGCTGCGGCTGGGGCGGCATGGTCATGCACGCCGCGAAGGAGTACGGGGTCAAGGCGCTCGGCGTCACGCTGTCCAAGCAGCAGGCCGAGTGGGCGCAGAAGGCCATCGCCGACCGCGGGCTGTCCGACCTGGCGGAGGTCCGGCACCTGGACTACCGGGACGTGGCCGAGACCGGTTTCGACGCGATCAGCTCCATCGGCCTGACCGAGCACATCGGGAAGCAGAACCTGCCGTCCTATTTCTCGTTCCTGTACGGGAAGCTGAGGAAGGGCGGGCGGATGCTGAACCACACCATCACCCGTCCGGACAACCGTGCGCCCGCGCGCAAGGAGAACGGGTTCATCAACCGGTACGTGTTCCCGGACGGTGAGCTGGAGGGCCCCGGTTTCATCCAGATGCAGATGAACGACGCCGGGTTCGAGATCCGCCACCAGGAGAATTTGCGCGAGCACTACGCCCGAACCCTGACCGGCTGGTGCGACAACCTTGACGCGCACTGGGACGAGGCCGTCGAAGAGGTCGGCCAGGGCATCGCCCGGGTGTGGCGCGTGTACATGGCGGGCTGCGTGCTCGGCTTCAACCAGAACTGGATCCAGCTGCACCAGACGCTCGGCGTCAAGCTGGCGGACCACGGCGCCAGCCGCATGCCCCTGCGCCCCGACTGGGGCTCGTGACACCGGACCCCGCCTCCTCCTGATCCGTACGATCGGCCCGATGCGGGCGCAACGCCTGGAGGTCCACAGACCGCGCGCCCGCAGGCACATGCAGGCGATTCGAGCGCCCCGGCGGCCGCGGCTGCGCGCCTCGGCCGTCGTGAGCGCTTTGACCGTCGGCCGCGCCCGTTGATCGGGGGCGTCCGGACGAAGTCGCAGACGGTCGTGGACGTCACGTGGAGCGTGGACGCCGGCGCGTGACGAGGTCAAGCAGGAACGTCTGCGGCGTCAGCTAGATCTGCGTCCGTCCTGGCCCGCTGTGGCGGACGCTGACGTTGGCTAACGCAGCCAGCCCAGGATGCGGGAGTTCACGTCGGCGGGACGGTCGAGTTGCAGGAAGTGTCCGGCGTCCGGCACCAGGTCGGCGCGGGAGCCGGGCGGTAGGGCCGCGAGGACGCCGCCGAGGTCGCCGTCCGGTGCCACTACGTCCGCGCCCACGCAGCCGTCCTCGGAACCGTGCAGGTAGAGGACGGGCACGTCACCCATCACCGAGAAGGCTTCCTGTTCGGCGGCGTAGCGGTCGGAGTGGCGTGAAGGGTCGAACAAGGCGCGGTAGTAGCCGAGCGCGGCGGTGACGCTGTCGGGAGTGGCGAGGCACTCCATGACGTGGTCGATGTCTTCCGCGTGGCGGTTGTGGCGCGCCCGGCCGCCGGCGCCGGAGCCGGAGCCGGGGTCGGGGTCGGGGTCGGGGTCCGGAGGTGACCAGTCGCGCCAGAGACCCTCGATGAACGCGCGTCCCAGGATCGCCCCGGCGATCGGGGACTGGAAGACGAACATGTAGAACGACCGCTTGAGCTGCTCGTACTCGAAGAACGCGCCGGTCATCACCGACATCGGCGGGACGGACATCGCGACGGCTTTACGCCAGCGTCCAGAGGCGAAGGCCGCGGCGCCGTAGGCGGCGAAGGCGCCCCAGTCGTGCCCGACGACGGCGGCGTCGGGTCCGCCGCCGAGCGCCTCGTGCAGGGCGACGGCGTCGGCGGCGAGGGCACCGGTCGGGTAGGCGCCGTCCTCGGGGACGGACGTCGGCGCGTAGCCGCGCATGAACGGGGCCACCGCACGGTATCCGGCGGTGGCCAGTTCCGGCATGAGGTGCCGCCAGGTGTGCGCCGAATCGGGGAAGCCGTGCAGGAGCAGCACCAGCGGACCGTCCGCGGGGCCCGCCGTGAGGTATCCGAAGTCCAGGCCGTTCGCCGTGACCGACCCGGTCGTGATGCCGCCCATGCCGCCTCCTCGGTTCGCGGCGCACGCTACACCCCGCGCCACCCCGCGACCTCGCGAGCGACCCCGCTC
>JBOHBY010000830.1:0-1594 GCA_050698635.1 Spirillospora sp. | reverse complement strand
CCGGCACCCGGACGGCGGGTCGATCGGGCTCGGCACGTCGCCGGTCAGCATGATCCGCTCCCGCCCGTCACGGACGCGGGGGCGCGGGACGGCCGACAGCAGCGCCTGCGTGTACGGGTGCGCGGGGCTCCGGAAGATCTCGTCCCGGGTGCCCTGCTCGACGATCGTCCCGAGGTACATCACGGCGATCTCGTGCGAGACGTGCCGCACCACCGACAGGTCATGCGAGATGAACAGGTACGCCACGCCCAGCTCGCGTTGCAGCTCCCGCAGCGTGTTGACGACCTGCGCCTGGATCGACACGTCCAGGGCGCTGACGGGCTCGTCCAGCACGAGGACCTTCGGGCCGAGGGCGAGCGCGCGGGCGATCCCGATCCGCTGCCGCTGCCCGCCGGAGAACTCGTGCGCGTACCGGCGGGCGTGCGCGGGCGCGAGCCGCACCATGTCGAGCAGCTCCGCGACCCGCTCGGGGCCTCCGTCGTCGTAGCGTCCCTGGACGCGCAGCGGTTCGGCGATGATGTCGTGCACGGTCATCCGCGGCGACAGCGACGCGTACGGGTCCTGGAACACCAGTTGCAGGTCGCGGCGCAGGGCGCGCAGTTCGGCGCCGCGGGCGCGGGTGACGTCGCGTCCGGCGACGGTGATCCGCCCGGCGGTGGGTTCCAGCAGCCGCACGACCATCCGTCCCGTGGTCGTCTTGCCGCAGCCCGACTCGCCGACCAGGCCGAGCGTCCGCCCGGCGCGCAGCGAGAAGTCGACGCCGTCGACCGCGTGGACGCTGCCGGTCCGCAGCCGCAGCGGCCCTGACCGCACCGGGAAGTGCTTCACGAGCCCGGTGACACCCAGGACCTCATCAGGCTCGGGCATCGATCTCCTCCTCATCCAGCTCGTCGTGGAAGTGGCACGCGCTCGCCCGTCCCGTCCCCGACCGGGTCAGCTCAGGGCGCTCCACCCGGCATTTCTCGCGCGCCATCGGGCAGCGCGGCGCGAACGCGCAGCCGTCCGCGACCTCGCCCGGCGCGGGCGGGGAGCCGGGGATCGGGGTCAGCTCGTCGGCGTCGGCGTCAGCGTCGCCGTCCAGGTCGGGCAGGCTGTCGAGCAGGCCCCGCGTGTACGGGTGCCGGGGCGAGTCGAAGATCGCGGCGACGGTGCCGTGCTCGACGACCCGTCCGGCGTACATCACCACGACCCGGTCGGCCAGCTCGGCGATCACGCCGAGATCGTGGGTGATCAGCACGGTGGCGGCGCCGGTCTCCCGCCTGGTCAGCCGGAGCAGGTCGAGCACCTGGGCCTGGACGGTCACGTCCAGCGCGGTCGTCGGCTCGTCGGCGATCAGCAGGTCGGGGTCGTTGGCGATGGCCATCGCGATCATCGCGCGCTGCCGCATCCCGCCGGAGAACTCGTGCGGGTACTGCTTCAGCCGCCGCTCCGCGCCCGGCACGCCGACGAGCGTCAGCAGCTCGGCGGCCCGCGCCCGCGCCTTCGCCCGCGACATGCCGGACGCGTGCAGCCGCAGCGCCTCCCCGATCTGCGCGCCGATCGACATGACCGGGTTCAGCGCGGTCATAGGATCCTGGAAGATCATCGCGATCCG
>JBOHBY010000829.1:0-4380 GCA_050698635.1 Spirillospora sp. | reverse complement strand
GCCAGGCGGAGCACGTGGGCGTGCCCGTCCCGGAGCGCGACCTGCGGCTCGCCGACCGCCGCCGCGACCGCGACCGCGCCGGAGTGGTCGGCGGGGTCGCCGGAGTCCACGAGCACGATCCGGTCGGGGTGTTCGGCCTGGGCGGAGCGAAGCAGGCCCCACACCGCCGCGCCCGCGAGGTCGGACAGGTCGTCGTCGCCCGTCACCGCGACCGCGCCGCTCGTCAGGACGAGCAGGCGGGAGCCGGCATACCGGTCGTCGTCCAGCCATGTGCGCGTCACGTCGAGCACCCGGTGCAGGACGGCCCCGACGGCGCCGGTGGCCCCGCCGGTGATGGGCAACACGACGGTCTCCGGGACTGCGTCGTCGTCAAGGTCGTCCCACAGCGTCCAGGACGGGACGGCGGCGGCGGGCTCGGCCGAGACCTGGGTCCAGCGCGGCCGGTACAGCGAGTCGTGGTGGCCGGGTCCCCCGGTCGTGAAGCGTTCGGCCTGGACGGGCCGCGACACGAGCGAACCGGCGCTCAGCACCGGACTTCCGGTCTCGTCGGCCAGCCGCACCGTGACCCCGTCCGCGCCTGCGGGCGTCAGCCGCGCCCGGACGGACGTGGCGCCCGACGCGTGCAGCCGCACCCCATTCCACGCGAACGGCAGCACCATTCCCGCGTCTTCGTGGTCGCGGTCGCCATCCGAGGCGACCAGCCCGGCGTGCAGGACCGCGTCCAGCAGCGCCGGATGCACGCCGAAGGCGTCCTCCTCGGCCTCTTCGGGAAGCGCGATCTCGGCGAACAGCTCGTCGCCGCGCCGCCACACCGCGCGAAGCCCCTGGAACAGCGGGCCGTAGCCGTAACCCGCGTCCGCCAGCCGCTTGTACGCGCCGTCCACCGGGACCGGCGTGGCGCCTTCCGGCGGCCACACGGCCAGGTCGAACTCCGGTTCGGCGGCGCCCTCGGCGAGGACACCGGTGGCGTGCCGCACCCACATCTGGTCGTTGGCCCGGGAGTGGACGCCCACCACCCGGCGGCCGTCGTCGTCGGCCGCCTCGACGACCACGTGGACGGCGGTGTCACCGTGTTCGGGCAGGACGAGCGGCGCCTGAAGCGTCAGCTCCTCCAGCGTCCCGCAGCCGAGCAGGTCGCCCGCGTGGATCGCGAGGTCGACGAACGCGGTCCCGGGGAGCACGACGCTGCCGAGCATCCGGTGGTCGGCGAGCCACGGCTGCGAGTCGACCGAGATCCGTCCCGTCAGCACCGCGCCGCCCGCGTCCGGGAGCACGACCGCCGCGCCGAGCAGCGGATGCTCGACCCGGCCGAGGCCCAGCGACGCGGCGTCCGCCGCGCCCTCCCGGTCCAGCAGCCAGAACCGCTCGCGCTGGAACGCGTAGGTCGGCAGCTCCACCCGGCGGGCGCCGCGTCCCGCGAGCAGCGCGTTCCAGTCGACGTCGGCACCTGTCGCGTGGAGCGCGCCGATCGCGGAGAGGAGCGTGGCGGACTCGGGGGCGTCGGCCTTCAACGCGGGCACGACGGTGAGGCCGTCGGTGGCCGTCAGCGTGGCCTGGGCCATGGCGGTCAGGACGCCGTCCGGGCCGAGTTCGACGAACCGTGTCGCGCCTTCGGCCTCCAGATGCCGGACGGCGTCGGCGAACCGCACCGCATGCCGCACGTGCCGCACCCAGTAGTCCGGTGTGGCGAGCTCCTCGGGCGTCGCGGTCCGGCCGGTGAGGTCGGACACGATGGGCACGACGGGCGTCCCGTAGGCGACGCCCTCCGCGACCTTCCGGAACTCGTCGAGCATCGGTTCCATCAGCGGCGAGTGGAACGCGTGCGAGACCCGCAGCCGGGTCGCGCGTCGGCCCTGGGCGGCGAACTCGTCCACGATCCGGGCCACGGCGTCTTCCGCGCCGGACACGACGACCGAGCGCGGGCCGTTCACGGCGGCGATGTCGACCGTGGCGGCGTCGAGCAGGGGCGTCACCTCGTCCTCGGACGCCTCGACGGCCGCCATCGCGCCGCCCGGTGGAAGCGCCTGCATCAGCCGTCCGCGCGCGGCGACCAGCGTGGCCGCGTCGTCCAGCGACCACACGCCCGCGACATGCGCGGCGGCCAGCTCACCGATCGAGTGCCCGGCCAGGAGGTCCGGCCGGACGCCCCAGGATTCCAGGAGCCGGAACAGCGCCACCTCGACCGCGAACAGCCCCGGTTGCGCGAACGCCGTCTGATCGAGCAACTCGGCGTCGTCGGACCAGATCACATCGCGAAGCGGGCGCGCCAGGTGCTTGTCGAACTCGTCGCACACGTCGTCGAAGGCGTCCGCGAACACGGGGAACGTGCGGTGCAGTTCCGCGCCCATCCCGAGCCGCTGCGCGCCCTGGCCGGTGAACAGGAACGCCGTCGCGCCGTCCGAGGCCACGGCCCGCAGGACACCGGGACGCGGATCCCGCCCGTCGGCGAGCTTCGCCAGCCCCCGCAGGGCCTCGTCCCGGTCTCCGGCCAGCACCACCGCGCGATGCTGAAGCGCCGCCCGGGAGGTCGCGAGCGAGAATCCGACGTCGAGCGGAGACAGATCCGGATCCGGCTGGGCTTGCAGGTGCGAGCCGAGCTTCTCCGCCTGGGCACGAAGCCCCGTTTCGTCTCGGGCGGAGATCACCCACGGCACGACCGGCAACGGCTCGCCCGCCGGTTCGGCAGCTTCGTCCGGCTGCGGTGCGGGCTCAGGCTCTTCGATGATGACGTGCGCGTTCGTCCCGCTGATCCCGAAGGACGAGATCCCAGCCCGGCGCGGATGCCCGTTCACCGGCCACTCACGCGCCTCGGTCAGAAGCTCGACGTCACCCGCCGACCAAACCACATGCGGGGTCGGCACATCGATGTGCAGCGTCTTGGGCAGGACGCCGTGCCGCATCGCCTCGACCATCTTGATGATCCCAGCCACCCCAGCAGCCGCCTGCGTGTGACCAATGTTCGACTTGATCGACCCCAACCACAGCGGACGCCCCTCCTGGCGACCCTGCCCATAGGTCGCGAGGAGCGCCTGGGCCTCGATCGGGTCGCCGAGGGTCGTCCCCGTGCCGTGCGCTTCGACCGCGTCCACGTCGCTGGTGGTCAAGCCTGCGGTGGCCAGGGCCTGACCGATCACCCGCCGCTGCGACGGCCCGTTCGGCGCCGTCAGACCATTGGACGCACCGTCCTGATTGACCGCCGAGCCCCGCACGATCGCCAGCACCTTGTGCCCGTTGCGGCGGGCGTCCGACAGACGCTCGACCAGAAGCATCCCCGCGCCTTCGCCCCAGGAGGTGCCATCAGCGCTAGCGGCGAACGACTTGGCGCGGCCGTCCGGGGCCAGGCCGCGCTGGCGGCTGAATTCGACGAACGTGTCGGGCGTCGCCATGACGGTCACGCCACCGGCCAGCGCCAGCGAGCATTCGCCCGCTCGAAGCGCCTGCGCGGCCCAGTGCAGCGCCACCAGCGACGAAGAACACGCGGTGTCGACCGTTACCGCCGGGCCTTCCAGCCCCAGCGTGTAAGAGATCCGGCCGGACGCGACCGAGCCCGTGCTGTTGTTGTAGGCGTAGTCGTGATACATCATCCCGGCGAACACGCCGGTCGCGCTGCCGCGCAACGAAGTCGGGTCGATGCCCGCCCGTTCGAGGACCTCCCAGGACACCTCCAGCAGGAGACGCTGCTGCGGGTCCATCCCCCAGGCCTCGTTGGGGCTGATGCCGAAGAAGTCGGCGTCGAAGTCACCGGCGTCGTAGAGGAACCCGCCTTGGTCGACGTAGCTCGTGCGGGGACGGGTGCCGTCCGGGTCGACGAGGCGTTCCACACTCCAGTCGCGGTCGCCGGGGAAGGCCGAGATCCCGTCCGTCCCGTCCGCGACCAGGCTCCAGAGGTCTTCGGGGGTGGCGACGCCGCCGGGGTAGCGGCACGCCATCCCGACGATCGCGATCGGATCGTCGTCGACCACCATCGCCGCCCGGACGGCGACAGCCGTCCCGGCCGAATCCGTCCCCACAAGCTCATCGACCAGATACCGCGCCAGCGCCACCGGGGTCGGATAGTCGAAGACCAGCGTCGCGGGCAGCCGGAGGCCGGTCACCTGGTTCAGCCGGTTCCGCAGCTCGACGGCCGACAGCGAGTCGACGCCCAGGTCCCGGAAGGCCCGCTCACCGTCAATGGCCCGGGGCCCGTCGTAGCCGAGCACCGACGCGGCCTGCACCCGGACGATCTCCACCAGCATCGGGACGCGGTCGTCCTCCGGCAGCGATGCCAGCCGCCCGCGCAGCTCTCCACTCGCGCCGCCCATGACGGCCCCGGCCGCCGGACGTGGTGCGCCGCCCGCCAGCACGCGCAGCACGTGGGGCACCTCGTCACCGGCCCCGGCC
>JBOHBY010000828.1:0-1751 GCA_050698635.1 Spirillospora sp. | reverse complement strand
GGCCGGTCCGGCCGGTCCGGCCGGGCCGACCTGTTCCGGCCGTCCGGCTCCGACGTTCGGCACCCCGACCGAGAACACCGCGTTGAACGACAAGTTCACCGCCTACGGAAACAGCAACGCCCGCCTGGACGACTGGACGGGCGCCGACACCACCTACTCGCTGAAGCTGCGGGACGGACGCATCGTCTACGCCTACTCCGACACGTTCCTCGGCAAGGTCAACTCCGACGGTTCCAGGCCGATGACCATCTCCGACGGCGGGACGACCCCGTTCATCAACAGTTCCTTCGTCGTCCAGTCGAGGGGCGGCGGGCTGACGACCGTGCACGGCGGGACGGCCACCAAGCCCGACGCGGTCATGCCGGCCGTGCGCCCGAACCACTGGTACTGGGCCGGTGACCTGGTCCAGAGCGGCTCGGCGGTCCAGCAGCTCTACCGCGAGTACTACGACCCCGACCCGGACAACGGCACGGGCTGGGACCTGAAGTTCAAGGGCAACGTCCTGGCGAACTTCTCCACCCGCGACCTGTCGGAGCCCAAGAAGGTCACGGCGATGCCGTCGGCGTCGGGCGTCCAGTGGGGTTCGGCGGTGCTCAAGGACGGCCCGTACACCTACATCTACGGCTCCGAGGACTACACCGACCCCGACACCAAGGTGAACACCAAGTACCTGCACGTCGCGCGGGTGCACGGCAGCGACCTGCGCGGCCGGTGGCAGTACCGGACGGCCTCCGGCTGGTCGTGGTCGGAGACGGCGTCGGCGCGGCTGATGAGCGGCGTGTCCAACGAGTTCAGCGTCAGCAGGCGCGGCGCGCACTACGTCATGGTCAACCAGGACACGAAGATCGCCTTCGGTGCCGAGATCGACGTGCTGCTGTCGTGCTCGGCGGCCGGGCCGTTCACCGATGAGCGGACCGTCTACAAGACGCCGGAGACCGGCCTGTGGGGGTCGTACGGCGATGAGGACGTGTACACCTACAACGCGCACCAGCACGCCGCGCTGTCGGCCAACGGCAACCTCGTCATCTCCTACAACGTGAACAGCCTGGACGACACCAAGGGCCCCGAGAACGACAACTACACGGACGTGTCCATCTACCGGGCCCGGTACGTCGACCTGCCCGTTTCCGGTTAGAGCGGCGGATCGCCGCACCGTCCACGGCGATTCCGCATCCGCGCGCCCCCGGCCGACCTCCCGTCCGGGGGCGCGTGCTTCCGTCTTCCGTCCGACATCTGGAGCGTGAACATGGACCCTGAACTCGCGGCCGCGTTCGACGGCATGCCGTATGTCGGGCTCGCCGACCCGCTCAAGGCGCGTGCCTCGATGCGCGCGCTGGTCGAGTCCCTGGCGGAGCCAGAGCCGGTGGAGAACGCGGAGGACGCGGCGGACGCGAACGCCGACGTCGAGGACAGGACGATCCCCGGCCCACCCGGCGCGCCGGACGTTCCGGTGCGGATCTACCGGCCGCGCGGGGCGGCACGTCCGGCGCCTGTGCTCGTGTACTTCCACGGCGGCGGGTTCGTCACCGGCGATCTTGAGAACGAGCACGGCCGGTGCCTGACGTTCGCCGGGGAGGACGGCATCGCGGTCGTGTCGGTCGACTATCGGCTGGCGCCCGAGCATCCGTTCCCGGCCGGGTTCGACGACTGCTACGCCGCGACGATGTGGGCGTACCGGCACGCGGCCGAGTTCGGCGGCGATCCGACGCGGATCGCGGTGGGCGGCGGCAGCGCGGGCGGGGCGCTGGCGA
>JBOHBY010000827.1:0-3524 GCA_050698635.1 Spirillospora sp. | reverse complement strand
GTCGGCGACCGGCAGGCAGCCGAGGACCAGCACGTCCGGCAGCGGCCCGGTGGCGGCGTGCGCCGCGTCCGAGTTGCCGTCGGGCGCGTCGACCAGCACGTAGTCGTAGTGGGTACCGGCCAGCGACCGGCGCAGCGCCGCCGCGAACTCGCCCACGTCGACTCCCGTGGGCAGCTCGTCCCAGCCGCGCCCGAAGGTGAAGCGCCGCAACAGTTCGGCGGGATCGGTCGGCGGCAGGTAGTCCACCAGGCCCGGCAGCTCCAGCTCGCGGGTGTCGAGCCGGGTGATCTGCTGGACGGGGTCGAGCGCCCCGGCGGAGAACCGCTCGTCGGACCGAATCTCGCCGTACCTGCGGGCCAGCCCGATCAGGCCGCCGAGCCCGGCCGTCTCGTCCAGAAACGGTCGTAGATAGTCGTGGACGCGGGGGGCGGCCAGATCCCAGTCGATCACCAGCACCCGGTGGCCCGCCGCGGCGAGCAGAGCGGCGCAGTTGACGACGGCCATGGTCCCGCCCACCCCGCCCGTGAGCGAGTGGAAGGTCGCGATCACCGGCGCGTTCGTCCGCCCCGGTACCAGCACCTGCGGTCCAGTCGTCATCGCTGCTCCCGGGGAGTGGGTGTCGCGGTCCATCCGGGGTGACCGCTGGGAGCGCGCGGCCGTGGTCCCGTCCCGTCGGGACTTCGGCGTCGCCCCGTGAGACTAACCTCCCCAAACACCATATTCTTACTCAAGTCAATCACGTGCGCGGGTGTCCTACGCACGTTAAATCGCGGCCTCAAAGCGCTGGTAGGCCGGGGTTTCTTCGACGGTCTCCTGATAGACCCGGTCGATGGCCCGGTACAGCGCCTCGCTCGGAATCTCGGCGAGTTCGGCGGGATCGATGCCCCCGATGTCAATGATCTCGGACCATACGCGTCCCGCGTCGTCCTGCATCTGCACCTCTCCCGATTAGGACGCTTGCTCCGCGCATTATGACCAAGCCGGAACGGCACCCCGTCGCCGTGACGCGAGAGGAACGCGGACCCCTCGCCGGTGGCCAAGGATATCCGCCGGTTCGGTGGGTGAATGTGTCCTATGCCGCTTTTCTGGAACCTTCCGAGGGCCAGGAATGGCCACTACTCCACAAAGCCCGTTGTCAATGATCAATATCGCATTTACACTTGTGGCGCAAGGTTGTTATGGCGTCCGGCAAAGTCGTCACCGTCCGTCCCGACACACCGAGGTTGAGGGCCGGCGTCCACCCGGGTGGAACGGAGGACGCGAGTGAAGGTTGCCGCGTGGCTGTCGGACGCCCTGGCGGGCACCCGACGTTTTCTGCTCATGCTGGTGCTCCTCACCGTGGGATATGCGGTCGGTCTGCCTTTCGGCGAACAACGGGTCAGCGAGCTGGTCGGCGGGCAGGGTTATCTGCTCGCCGTCACCACCCTGCTGGCGATCGGGCTTTACAGCAGCACCCACGGGATAGAACCGGGTCTGCTGCGCCAGGACCTGACCACGGTGATCCTGGCCGTCACCGTCGGGGTGCTGCTCAAGATCGTCCTGATCACGGCGGGCATGGCCCTGCTGTATCCCCATCCCGAGGCGCTCGTGCTGGGCGTGGCCGTGGCCCAGATCGATCCGCTGTCGGTCGCCGCGCTGGAGAAGTTCTCGCGCCTTTCGCGCAAGGGCAGGACGTTGTTGCTGGCCTGGGCGTCCTTCGACGACCCGATGACGACCCTGCTGACCATCTACGCCGCCGCGCTCGCGCTGCGGTTGGGCGGCGGCAACGGGTCGGCCGCGCCCGACGAACTGACCGGCGGCGCCGACGCCTTCCTCGCCTCGCTCGGATGGAACCTGCTCTTCGCCCTCGTACTGGGTCTGCTCTGGTACGGCGCCCGCCACCCGCGTCGGCGGACGACCGGGTCGGCCCCGCGCGGTGGGGTGCCGTTCGCCCTCGCCTGCGTGCTCCTGGTGGCCGCCCTCGCCGTCGCCATCGGCCAGTTCTGGATGCTCGGCATCGCCCTCGCCGGGCTGTTCGTCCGCCCCGTCCTGGCCCGCGCCCCCGACCTGTTCGCCAAGGTGCTCAACGCCCTGACCCACATCGCCTTCCTCATCGCCACCGCGGCGATCGGAATGGTGCTGGCCTCTGGCGTGCAGGTGTGGCTGGGCGTGTGGCTCGGCCTGATCACCTTCACCGCCCAGGCGCTGGTGAGCTACCCCCTCACCCGTGGCCGTCCTCGCGACGACCGCGTCCAACTGGCGCTCGCCCAGCAGAACGGGATCACGGCCATCGTGCTGGCGCTGCTGCTGGAATCGATGTTCGACGATGTGGTCGCCACCGTCGCGCCCGCCATCCTCGTCATCAACCTGCTGCATCTCGCCGCAAATGGCTTTGCGGGGCGAACCCTTCCCTCACTGCGGTCTTCCGGGAACTTCGCGTCAATAGCACCGAGCCGATCCTCCGCGACGCCGTCCATGCCGCGAGACGGGCAGCGGAAAGTCGCGGCGAAAAGTACGAGCGAATCGAAGACCGCTCGCCCGACATCGGGAATCACCGCGCCAGACGCGGCACAGGGCGATTAGGAGAAGCACGCAGCGGCTCTTCCCCGTGGTCGAGGGGATGTTGCTGGACGAGTCGAGCGCGGTGCATGGCGAGCCGAATGGATGTCAAGGCATCCGAATCTGCCTTCGCGCACTAAGATCATTCTAGCCGGTGGGAACGGCATTCGAAGAACCCGGATACTGTCGCGGCGTCTGGTCCAGGGCCTGGCCGCGGTGCTGATCGCGGCTTCGGCCGCGGCCGTCCTGTCCGCGCCCCCTGCACGGGCCATCGTCGGCGGCGATCTGGCCCTTACCACCTTCGGACAAGTCGAGGCGTGGACGGACGGAGAGTTCAATTGCTCCGGTTCGCTCATCAACGCCATCGCGCAGAGAGCCGACGTTGATCGACCAGGTGGTCGAGGACGCTCCCAACGCCACGGTGCTGGTGTCCACGACGACCGCGGGTACGCCAAGATGGCCGACGCGTTCGAGGACGGCATCCTCACGGCGGCGGCCAAGGACTGGATCGTGGACGCGGGCACCCCCGGCTGCACGGACACTCCGGGCCGGCGAAGGCGCCCTTCTCGGTCACCGGCCGTCTCGGTCGAGTTCGCGTTGTACCGGGAGCCGGACCGGCCCGGGGAGCTGTCGCAGCATCGCGTCGGCGCGCCGGCGCGGCAACCGGCGGAACAGGTCGGCGATGCGCACCGGATGCACGTATTGGAGCGCCCGCGCCGCCCCGGTCGCCGACATCGTCTGGAGAATCCTGACCGCGCCGGAATCCGGCAGGTCGGACAGCGGTCCCTTGGCGGTCCGCGGGTCGGTGCCGAGCAGCGCCGCGGCCGCCACGGCGGGCGGGAGCACCCCGGTGAAGGCGGTGGCGGACGCCCGCTCCATCCGTCCGAGGGCCCTGCCGAGCCGCCCGGACTCAAGCGAGGCGATCAACTCGGCGCCACCGGCCTGCCCCGCCAGCTCGGGCAACAACCCGGCCAGCGTGGCGGACC
>JBOHBY010000826.1:0-5150 GCA_050698635.1 Spirillospora sp. | reverse complement strand
GCGCAGGCGGCCGGGGGCGCCGCACCGGCGGTCGGGTGCCGCGTGGTGAAGGGACGCGGCCGCTTCTCCGCGATCTGGCGGCCGGAGTTCCTCGCCGAACTCGACCGCGCGCCCGTCGTCCTCGGGCACACCCGCTGGGCGACGCAGGGCTCGCCGACCGAGGCCGACAACGCCAGCCCGATGGTCATCCCGGGGACGGCCGCGGCGCGGCGCCCGTCCGCCGGTGTCGTCGCCACCCACAACGGCGACATCGACGCCGCCGACCTGCGCTCGCGCTTCGCCCTCCCGCCCGCCGCCGGCGCCACCGACAGCGAACCGATCTTCCAGCTCCTCGCGGGCTGTGCCGACCCGTCCGAGATCACCGCCGTCCTGGAGGCCCTGGTCGGACGGGCCGCGCTGGCCTGGGTCGACCGCGACCGTCCGACCGAGGTGCATCTGGCCCGTGCCGCGCTCAGCCCGCTGACCGTGGCCTTGGACACCGACCAGAACATCTACTGGGCGTCCAACCCGCGCTGGTTCCGGGAGATCGAGCGGCACACGCGGGTGGAGTTCGCCACCGTGGTCATGCTCCGCGAGGGGACCTACCTGAAGGTCGGCATGCAGCGCCGTCCCGGACGCCGCGACCTGCCCGAAGTGCTCACGACGGCCACCTTCCTGCCGACCGCACGCGACACCGACCTGGACGGCCGCGTCTGGACGGGCTTCACCCGCGCGGACGAGGAATGCGACCGCGCGGGCCTGCGCCACCGCGTAGTGGAACGGCTCGACGGCGCCGACGACCTCCTGTCCGTCGCCTGACCGCCGGCCGCCGGCCGCCGAACCGCGCCTAGAGGCGTTCGACGACGTAGTCGACGCAGGCGGTCAGCGCCTCGACGTCGGCCGGGTCGATCGCCGGGAACATGCCGATGCGCAGCTGGTTGCGGCCGAGCTTGCGGTACGGCTCGGTGTCCACGATCCCGTTGGCGCGCAGCGTCTTGGCGACGGCCGCCGCGTCCACGTCGTCGTTGAAGTCGATCGTCCCGACGACCTGCGAACGCTGCGCCGGGTCGACGACGAACGGCGTCGTGTACGACGTCTTCTCCGCCCACGTGTAGAGCCGCTGCGACGAGTCGGCCGTGCGGGACGTCGTCCACTCCAGGCCGCCCTGGCCGTTCATCCACTCGATCTGCTCGGCGAACAGCAGCAGCGTCGCCACGGCCGGGGTGTTGTACGTCTGGTTCTTGGCGGAGTTGTCGACCGCCGTCTTCAGGTTGAGTGACTCCGGGATGTACCGGTCGGACATGGCGATCTCGTCGATCCGCGCCAGCGCCGCCGGGGACGCGAGCGCCACCCAGAGGCCGCCGTCGGCCGCGAAGCACTTCTGCGGGGCGAAGTAGTAGACGTCGGTCTCGGTCACGTCCACGGGCAGGCCGCCCGCGCCGGACGTGGCGTCGACGAGCACGAGCCCCTCGCGCGCGATCGTCCCGGCCGGGCGCCTGATCCGCATCGCGACGCCGGTCGAGGTCTCGTTGTGGGTGAGGGCGTAGGCGTCGGCGTCCTCCTCGGCCGACGGCTCCGGGTGCGTCCCGGGCGGGCCGGTGATGACGGTCGGGTCTCCGAGCCACGGCGCGGCCGTGGTGACCTTGGCGAACTTGCTGGAGAACTCACCGAACGTCAGATGCTGCGACCGCTGCCGGACGAGCCCGAACGCGGCCGCGTCCCAGAAGGCGGTGGTGCCGCCGTTGCCGAGCACGACCTCGTACCCCTCGGGCAGCGAGAACAGCTCGGCCAGGCCCTCCCGGACGCGTCCGACGAGGGACTTCACCGGCTTCTGCCGGTGCGAGGTGCCCATGTAGGTCGAGCCGGACTCCGCGAGCGCCGCGAGCTGCTCGGGCCGGACCTTCGACGGACCGCATCCGAAACGGCCGTCCGCGGGCTTCAGATCGGCGGGAATGTCAATGGCTGGATTCGCGCTTTCGGTCACTCAGGAAAGGCTACTTCACCCGCCCTACGGCCCAGGCGAGCAGGGTCACCAGCGCGATCGCGCAGGCGGCGGCGACCGTCGCGGGCGGGTAGATCCAGTCGTCGCCCCGGTCACGGGCCCGCACGGCCGTGGTGACGGAGTCGTAGATCAGGAACGCCAGGAAGAGCGCGGTGGCGGCGACGGCGATCCGTCCCGACACGGCGTTGGTCCGGCGCCGCCGCTCCTCCCGCTCGGCCTCGTCACGCTCGACCTCGTCCCGCCGCGATTCGGTGCCGCGCGCCTCCGGCTCGGCCGTGCCCGAAAGCGCAGCGGCCGCCGGGCCGATGTCGCCTTCGAGCGGCTCGTCGCGGTCCTCACCCATGGGCCCATGATGACAAAGTCCCATGCCCGCCGGCACGGGCAAGGCCCCCGGCACGCGCCGGGGGCCTCGGGGTTGGTCGAAGGAACGGGGGGTGGGGGGACGGGGAGCAGAAAACGGAATTCGGGGGTCAGTCGGCGTGGCGCTTGAGGACCTCCGCGGCCCCGGGCACCTCGTCGATGGAACGGCTTCCAGGACCGGTGTACTTGGCGCTCGGCCGGACGAGACGGCCCGTGCGCTTCTGCTCCATGATGTGCGCGGCCCACCCGGCGGTGCGGCCGCAGGTGAACATGGCGGGCATCATCGCGGTCGGGACCTCGGCGAAGTCCAGGATGACCGCGGCCCAGAACTCCACGTTCGTCTCGATCGGACGGTCCGGACGCCGCTCGCGCAGCTCGGCCAGGGCGGCGTCCTCCAGCGCCTTCGCGGCCTCGAAGCGCGGCGCGTCCAGTTCCCTGGCGGTGCGGCGCAGCACGCGGGCGCGTGGGTCCTCGGCGCGGTAGACGCGGTGGCCGAAGCCCATCAGCCGGTCACCGGAGTCGAGGATGTCGCTGACGACCTTGCGGGCGTCGCCGATCCGCTCCACCCTCTCGATCATCGGGAGCACGCGGGCCGGGGCGCCGCCGTGCAGCGGTCCCGACATGGCGCCGATGGCACCGGAGATGCAGGCGGCCACGTCGGCGCCGGTGGAGGCGATCACCCGCGAGGTGAAGGTGGAGGCGTTCATGCCGTGCTCGGCGGCGGAGACCCAGTACGCGTCGATGGCCCGGACGTGCTTCGGATCGGGCTCACCGCGCCAGCGGACCATGAACCGCTCGGTGATCGTCTCGGCCGCGTTGATCCGCTCCTGCGGGACCATCGGGACGCCGATGCCGCGCGCCGACTGGGCGACGAACGACAGCGCCGTCACCGACACCCGGGCGAGGTCGGCGCGGGCCTCCTCGTCGGTGATGTCCAGCAGCGGGCGCATCCCGTACGCGGGGGCGAGGGTGGGCAGGGCGCTCTGCACGTCCACCCGGACGTCGCCGGACGTGACGGGCAGGACGTGCGGGTCGGCGGGGGTCAGGCCGGGGGAGAAGCTGTCGTCGACGAGGAGTCCCCACGCGTCACCGAAGGAGACGCGGCCGACGAGATCCTCGATGTCGACGCCCCGGTAGCGGAGGGCGCCGCCCTCCTTGTCCGGTTCGGCGATCTCGGTCTCGAAGGCCACGACCCCCTCGAGACCAGGTTTGAAGTCGGACATGTGTCGTCCTGCCTTTCGTCTCCAAGAGAACATTCCCCATCCGGGCCCGTCCGCGGAGGCGTGGCCGGCACGGCCGGCCGGGGATGTGGAGTGTTCAGCTGATAAGGCGGTGCCGTGCCATTGAACCCTGTGCGCTTTACCGTCCAGTACCCAGGGGCCCTGTGACTTGCACAAGGCCCAGGTGAGAGGCTCTGACGCTGTGGACGTCCCAATACCTGACCCCGCCGGGCTCCGCAGGTCCTACGAGGGGGGCGAACTGTCCGAGTCGGCCCTTCCCGCCGACCCTCTCGCGCTGTTCGCCGGATGGTTCGCCGACGTGCACGCGTTCGGATTGCACGAGCCGAACGCGATGGTGCTCGCGACGGCGTCCGGCGACGGTGCGCCGAGCGCGCGGACCGTCCTGCTGAAGGGGTACGGGCCGCAGGGGTTCCGCTTTTTCACGAATCTGACGTCGCGGAAGGGCCGCGACCTGGCGGAGAATCCGCGGGCCGCGCTGGTGTTCCCGTGGCACGCGATGCACCGGCAGGTTCGCGTCGCGGGGGCGGTGGTGGAGCTCTCACGCGACGAGTCGGCCGCCTACTTCCGGACGCGGCCGTACGGTTCGCGGCTCGGCGCGTGGGCCAGCGAGCGGCAGTCGGGCGTCATCCCCGGACGGGACGTCCTGGAGCGCCGCTTCGCCGAACTGTCCGCACGCTGGCCCGAGGACACCGAACGCGAAGGGGACACGGCCGAGGCCATCCCGCTGCCGGATTTCTGGGGCGGCTACCGCCTCGTCCCGGAGTCGATCGAGTTCTGGCAGGGCCGCCGCGACCGCCTCCACGACCGCATCCGGTACCGGCGGCCGACCCGGGACGAGCAGGGGGAGTGGGTGAGGGAGAGACTGTCTCCGTGACACCGGAACAGCAGCCAACCCCCACCCACGCTCCTGACACCCCCGAAACCCCCCAGGCAGCCGACCCCGACACCGACCCCGAGCCCGACCATCCCGCGGAGCCGCGCGTGAAGGCGCGGCGCGGCGGGCTGCGCGGGCTGGCGATCGACACCCGGCCGCTGGCGCATCCGGCCTACCGGCGGCTGTGGGTAGGGCAGGGCGTGTCGTTCGTCGGGTTCCAGGTCACCGCCGTGGCGGTCCCCGTCCAGGTGTACGACATGACGGGGTCGTCGTTCTGGGTCGGCGCGCTCGGCGTCGCCAACCTCGTCCCGCTGATCGTGTTCGGGCTGTGGGGCGGCGCGGTCGCCGACCACATGGACCGGCGCAAGCTGCTGTTCGTCTCGTCCTGCGTCATGTGGGCGGCCACCCTGCTGCTGTTCGCCCAGGCGCTGTTCGGGATCGAGAACCTCGGGCTGATCATGGCGGTGGTCGCCGTCCAGGCCATCGGGTTCGCGGTGTCCTCGCCGACCCGTAGCGCGATCATTCCCCGGCTGATCGAGGCGCCGCTCGTCCCGGCGGCCAACACGCTCAACTACACCGTCCTCATGGGCGGCGGGCTGGCCGGGCCGCTGTTCGCCGGCGTGATCCTCGCCCGCTGGGGCTACGGCGCGGCGTACGCGCTGGACGCGGTGCTGTTCACGGTCGCGCTCTACGC
>JBOHBY010000825.1:0-3293 GCA_050698635.1 Spirillospora sp. | reverse complement strand
GTCCAGGCGGGGGGACGGCCCACGCCGGCGTTTCAGGTGAGGGACCGGGGCTTCGGGGGCGGGGGCCCGCCTGGGACGGGGCCGCCGTTGCGGGCGGGGTCGTCGGGTACGGGGGTGAAGGTGCCGGTGGCGTGGTCGAGCATCTCGACGTTGGCGGACTGAAGGTCCAGGTAGAGGCCGACCAGTTCGATCTCGCCGGACTCGACCCGCTCCCGGAGCCAGTCGTAGGTGAGCAGGTTGTCGAGCTGCTGCATCACGTTGATCTTGCAGAGCCGGGTGAGCGGCGACTCGGCCTCGCCGGGCGGCTCGCCGTCGCCGGGCGGGCCGTCCGGTCCTGGCGGCCGGTCCGGGCCGGGCGGTTCCTCGGCGAGGAAGCGGGCGAGGCTGTGGTTGCCGTGCTTGAGCCAGCGCGACAGGCCGGTCAGATGGTCGACCTCGGTGCCGCCGGCGAGGAGCGCGGCCATCGCGCCGCAGTTGGAGTGGCCGCAGACGGTGATCGTCCGGATGTCGAGCACGTTGACGGCGTACTCGACGGTGGCGGCGACGGAGTCGTCGGGCGTCCGCGAGCCGTGCCGCGGGACGAGGGCGCCGACGTTGCGGTTGATGAACAGGTCGCCGGGCCCGCTGGCCGTGATGATGTTGGGCACGATGCGGGAGTCGACGCAGGTGATGAACAGGTGCTGGGGCTTTTGCTCCATCGCGAGCTCGGCCATGATCGGCCGGACGAGCCGGGCGGTGCGGCCGTGGTACTCGCGGACGCCGGCGAGCAGCACGGCGGCCGGGGACACCTCGGGCGCGTCGAGCTCGGCCTCGGAACGCCGCCGCCGGTTCGCCCACGGCGCCCACCAGCGGGCGGGCGGGGGCGACTTACGCCGCGGAGACATATCGCCTGTCACAGCTCTTTCATACCAAGCCTCGTGAACCTCGTCGATGTCGACCCTGCCGCCCTGCCGCTCGTGCGCCAGCCGCCACTGGTGGATCGCGTCGAACGCGGCATGGTCCATGAAGTCGACGGCGAGGTCGAGGTCGACGTGGGAGCCGGACGGGACGTCCTGCAGGCAGCGCGTCACCTTCGGAACGCCGAGGAACGTCAGCGTCCCCTCGACGACCACGTGCGCGCGGGCCGGCACGGACCCGTCGAGCGGCGTGGGGACGAGCTGCTCCACCCGCACCGCCAGCCGGGTCAGCCGCCGCAGCGCCATGATCGCCATGATCCCGATGCCGAGCAGCACGCCCTCGCCGAGCCCGAGCACGACCACGCCGCCGAGGGTGGCGAAGTAGGCGGGCGCCTCCCGGTGGTGGCGCAGGTCGCGGACGCGGGCGGTGTCGATCAGGCGGATACCCAGCACGACCAGCAGCGCCGCGAGCGCGGGCAGCGGCACCTGCTCGATGACCGGGCCGCACGACAGCGCCAGCACCAGCACCCACACCCCGTGCATGACCGCGGACCAGCGGGAGCGGGCCCCGGCCTCCACGTTCGCCGTGCTGCGGACGATCACGCCCGCGATCGGCAGCCCGCCGAGAAACCCCGACACGGCGTTGCCCGCGCCCTGACCGAGCAGGTCCCGGTCGAGGTCGGCGCGGGGGACGCCGGCTGGGCGCGTCCGGTCGATGGCCACGCTGCACAGCAGCGACTCGACGGCCGCGACCAGCGCGACGGACACGACGGCGCCGACGACGGCGGGCAGCGACCCGTCCGGCAGGACGGGGGCGCCCCACTCGCCGAGGAGCGTGTCGGGCAGCTCGACGCGCTGCGCGTTCCAGCCCAGCGACCACGCGGTCACTGTGGCGAGGGCGATGGCGGGCAGCGGGCCGGGGACGAGCCGCAGCCAGCCGCCGCGCGGCAGCCGGGACCAGACGAGCAGGACGAGCACCGTCAGCGCCCCGAGCAGCGCCGGATGGGTGTGCGGGTGGGCGAGCTGCCCCGGTAGCTCGCGGAGGTTGTCGACGGCGGACTGCTGGGGGCTGCCGCCGAGCACCACGTGCACCTGCGCCAGGACGAGGACGACACCGACGCCCGCGAGCATCCCGTGGACGACGGCGGGGGAGACGGCGAGCGCGGTGCGGGCGACGCGACTGGCGGCGAGCGCGATCTGGAGCAGCCCGCCGAGCAGGGTGATCGTGCAGGTGGCGCGCCAGCCGTAGGTCTGGATGAGCCCGGCGACGATCACGGTCAGCCCGGCCGCGGGGCCGCTGACCTGGAGCGGCGATCCGCCGACCAGGCCGGCGACGATGCCGCCGACGACGGCGGCGATCAGCCCGGCGGCGACGGGGGCGCCGGAGGCGACGGCGATGCCGAGGGAGAGGGGGATGGCGACGAGGAACACGACGAACGACGCGAGAAGATCACGCCGAATCGTGGAAACAGTGAGTGGTCTGGGAGTCACGCTACGTTTATAGCCAGGATTCGCGCGGCCCCAACCCAGAACACGGCGAAGGCCGCCGGACGGATCCGGCGGCCCTCGGCGCGTGTGCGATTCCTGTGCGGTGCGGGTGAACGGCGTGGCTCAGCGGCGGTAGTTCTCCCAGTCGTCGGCCGGCTGGCGGGACCCGTACGGGCCGGTGTCGTTCTGCTGCCCGCCCTGCGGATATCCGCCCTGCTGCGAGCCGCCGTAGTAGCCGCCAGAACCGTAGGCCTGCGTGGCGTTCGGGTCGTACGCCTGGGTGGGGTTGGGGTCGTACGCCTGGGTGGCGTTGGGGTCGTAGGCCTGGGTCGAGTTGGGGTCGTGCTGGGAGTGCGAGTCGGAGCCGCCGTTGTAGCTGCTGCCGCTGAAGTCTCCGTAGCCGCCCGCGCCACCGGGGGCGCCGCCGCTGGGGGCGGCGCCCGATCCGCCGTCCGTGCCGCCGAACGCGCCGAACGGCTCGCGTCCGCCGCCGCTCAGCGGGTCGTCGTAGCGGGGCGAGTCGCCGTAGGGGGACGTCGGGTACCCGTCGTTCTGCTGGCCCTGCCCATATCCGGACGCGCCGCCGAGCCCCTGGTCGTACCCCGGCGCGCCGCCGGACGGGGCTCCCGAGCCGAGCCCGGGATCGTATCCGCCGGTGCTCTGGCCGGGCTTCGGCCACGGACCGGTGTTGCCGCCGGAGGGCCCGCCCGCGTTGCCCGCGCCACCGGTGGAGCCGAACGATCCGGTGCTCAGCGGGTCGCCGAGCGGGTCGTTCAGCGAACCGCCGCCGTAGCCCGGGTCGGACGGCGCCGAAGCGCCCGACGACCGCTGCCGGTCGTTCTGGATGCGCTGGAGCAGTTCGTCCACGGTCGGGAGCTTGTGGCCGTCGGTGTCGGAGCCGGAGGGGGC
>JBOHBY010000824.1:0-1715 GCA_050698635.1 Spirillospora sp. | reverse complement strand
ACCCCGGCGCGCTGGAGTCGCTGTGGCGGCTGCGCGCGAAGATCAAGGACCGGGCGTTGCGCAAGCAGGTCGACACCGCGCTCCGGGCGGCGGCCGAACGGCAGGGGATCACGCCCGCGCAGCTCGTCGAGCGCAGCGTCCCGTCACACGGGCTGCGGCCGGACGGCTCGCTGGAGCGCCGGCTCGGCGAGCACACGGTCCGGCTAGCGGTGCAGGACGCGGCGACCGTCCGGCTGACGTTCACCGGCGCGGGCGGGAAGGCGTCAAGGACGGCCCCGACCGCGGTCAAGGACGGCTTCGCCGACGAGCTGAAGGAGCTGAAGGCCCTGGCCAAGGAGGTGCGGGCCACGCTGGCGGCCGAGCGGGCGCGCATCGAGTCGCTGATGTCGGACGACCGCGTCTGGCCCTTCGACGAATGGCGCGAGCACTACCGCGACCACCCGATCACCGGCGTTCTCGTCCGCGGCCTCATCTGGGAGTTCCAGAGCGACGACGATGGCACCTGGCACGCGTCCATGACGGCCCCGGACGGCGACCCCGCGCGCGTCAGGCTCTGGCACCCCATCAGGGCGACCATGGACGGCATCCGCGCCTGGCGCGAACAGATCGTCGACAGACAAGTCCGGCAGCCGTTCAAGCAGGCGTTCCGCGAGATCTACCTGCTCACCCCGGCCGAGGAGGAGACCGGGACGTACTCCAACCGGTTCGCGGCGCACATCGTCCGCTACCAGCGGCTGTACGCGCTGTTCAAGGAGCGCGGCTGGCAGGCCAACTTCCTCGGCCGCTACGACGGCGGCCACAACGGGGAGGCGCGCGGCGAGTTCGGCGGCGGCGAGTGGCGCGCGTGCTTCTACCACGAGCCGGCCGACGACGCCGACTGGGCGCCGGAGTACGCCTCCACCGACCAGGTCAGGTTCGAGCGCAGGCAAGGCCGCCGCTGGGCGGACGTGCCGCTCGCGGACGTCCCCCCGGTCGTGTTCAGCGAGGCGATGCGCGACGTCGACCTGTTCGTCGGCGTGACCTCGATCGCCGCCGACGCCGAATGGACCGACCGGGGCGAGGACAGGTTCAACGCGTACTGGCGCGAGACGACGTTCGGCGCGCTGACCGCGAACGCCGAGATCCGCCGCGCCGCGCTGGAACGCGTCCTGCCCCGCACGAAGATCGCCGACCGCTGCCGGATCGACGGCCGCTACCTGGTCGTCAGCGGCGAGCTGCGCACGTACAAGATCCATCTGGGGTCGTCCAACATCCTGATGGAGCCGGACGACTCCTACCTCTGCGTCGTCCAAGCCAGGGGCAAGGGCAAGAACACGCCCTACCTGCCGTTCGAGGACGAGCGGCTCTCGCTCATCATCAGCAAGGCGTTCCTGCTCGCCGCCGACCACACGATCATCGACCGGACGATCCTGCACCAGATCAAGCCCGTGACCGCCTGACGCTCTGGAAAGATCACCGCATGTCCGACGATCTCGGGGCGCGGCTCGACGCGCTCGACGCGCCACGGCCGACGCGGGCGTGGCGCCGCCGCACGCTGGACCTCCTGGACGATCCCGGGGCCCGCGACGAGGTGCTGCGCCGGGTCCGCCGGTACGCGACGAAGGAGCCGAGCCTGGTCGGCGGGCGGCCGTTCTCCGACCCGTCCCTGCGCGACGAGCACGGCGCCCGCGGCCGGGTCTGGGCGGCGGCGCTCCTCGGCGACCCCGGCATGATCC
>JBOHBY010000823.1:0-2182 GCA_050698635.1 Spirillospora sp. | reverse complement strand
GGCCGGGGCCGGGGCCGGGGCCTTGGCCTTGGGCGTCAGAAGGTCCGGTCACGTTCGAAGTCTCGGGTTCCGGGACGATGCCCGCCCGCCTGCCGCGCCTGCGCCGCCTGCCGCGTCCGCGCCGCCTGTCGTGCCTGTCGCGCCTGGTCCGCCCACTGTTCCCCCGCGCCTGCCCGCGCCTTCACCGACCGCGCCTTCACGATACGCACGATGACGAACACGACGGCCCCGAGCGCGACGAGCGCGACCACGCCCTTGGAGTAGACGCCGACGTACTCCTCGACCGTCCGCCAGTTGTCGCCGAGCTGGTACCCGGCCAGGACGAACGCCGTGTTCCACAGCAGGCTGCCCAGGCAGGTGTAGATCAGGAACGTCGTCATCCGCATCCGCTCCACCCCGGCCGGGACGGAGACCAGGCTGCGGAAGATCGGGATCATGCGGCCGAAGAAGACCGCCTTGCCGCCGTGCCGCGCGAACCATGCCTCCGTCCGGTCCAGGTCGGACAGCTTGACCAGCGGGAGCCGCGCCACGAGCGCGCGGATGCGGTCCCGGCCGATCAGCGCGCCGATCCCGTAGAGGACCAGGGCTCCGACGACGCTGCCTGCCGTCGTCCAGAACAGCGCCGCGACCAGGCTCATCCGGCCCTGCGCCGCGGTGAACCCGGCCAGCGGCAGGATCACCTCGCTCGGCAGCGGCGGGAACAGGTTCTCCAGCGCGATCGCCAGCCCCGCGCCCGGCGCGCCGAGCTTGTCCATCAGGTCGGTCGCCCATCCCGCGATGCCGCCGGTCGGCTCGCTCCCGGACGCCGCGTACGCCATTTCGATCATGCCAGAACGCTAGAAACCCGCAGTTCGAGCCACCATGGAGAACACCGCCCGTTCGACCGGCCGCGCACCGCACCCCGACCCTGCGGAAAACCACACCCCCGGGCCCGCGACCACAGACCCGACGAGCGCGCCGGGAGGGGCGGCCGGACCGCCACCGCGGCCCCTGGACACCCAGATGGCGGCCGCAGCGGGCCGCGAAGGCCGACAAGCGAATTCAGCGGAGAGTGAAACCCGTTCGGTCGGACGCTCTCGCGAGGGAGGCTCACGGCGCCGGTTCCCGCAGGCAGCACGGGTTCTGGACGCGGGCCGGCCCCGGTTTCGGACACGGGCCGACCCACCCCCCAAGCAAAGAATCTTTTTGATCGACTTTTCAGTAAAGAACCTTTCTTGTAGCGTTCGCAGGGTTTTCTAAAGTGAATTCATGATCGAAAATCTCGCCGCAAGATCATAAGGACGCCGCGATGCCCCTCGCCACCGGCCTGGCCGCGGCCGCGCTCCTCGGCCTGCTGACGTTCCTGGCCACGGCGCGGCGCGGCAGCAGCCGACACCGCTCGGCGAACGAGCACCCAGAGTCCCTGACGGCCGTGCTCGGCCCGGGCGACGAGGAGTATCTCGCCTGGCTGGCCGACCACCACTGGCCGGGCGACGAGTACCTCGACCTGGAGCACGACTGGCTCGGCGACACCGAGCCCGCCGACCACGCCGGACCCCACGCCGGACCGTACGCGGGCCCCTACGAGTCGCCGCTGTGCCCCCGCTGCGACCAGCGGTGCGAGGACGTCTGGCCGTGCCCGACCTGCGGGCGGATGCTGCATTCGTCCTGCGGACACGGGATGCGGCGCCGGCGGGTCGACCGCCCGTACCGCACCCGCGGCACCAACCCGGAGGCCGTCATCGCGGAGTGGATCTGCATGGGATGCGCCTCGGTCGTCGGTCTGGACGTCGACCACGGCGGCGAGCCCGACGAGGGCCTCTTGCGGTGAATCGGTGCCGAATGCCCCATCTTGTCCGGCTTCACACGTATTGAACGGTAAAGAATCCCTCATTGACTTGCATATTTCGGACGGGCGACGGCAGGCTGCATCTATGTCCTTAATCACAGGGACACCCTGGAGGACCCCGTGACCGCACAACACGACTCGATCTGCCCGCACGAGCCGCACTGCCCGGCTCCCGACGACCTCGACCGCGAGGCCGCGCGCACCGTCGCCAGCCACCCCGAGCAGGGGTGGAGCCTGCTCTGCAACGGAATCGTCGTCTTCGACGACACCGGCGAGCTGCTCCCGGACGGCCGCGTGATCGCGCCGCACCGTCCCACCACCGCCGCCTGACCCCCGGCCGCCGGGGCCCGGTGC
>JBOHBY010000822.1:0-10481 GCA_050698635.1 Spirillospora sp. | reverse complement strand
GACGACGCCTGCCTCAGCGCCGACCAGACGCGGCGCCGCGGTGAGGCCCTGCGGCTACTGGACGGCGCCGTCCGCCGCGCGCTCATCGCCGCGTGCAACAGCGCCTTCGACCCCGTCCCGTAACACCCGCCGGACCAGTCGCATAGGAAAACGGGGCGCCCCAGAAGGGGACGCCCCGCTCATGTCACGCCCCGAACGGACGTGTCGCCCCGGACGGGGGCGTGTCGCACCCGAACGGGCGGCTCGAAGCGCGGGCCGAGGATCAGGCGCGGACCACGAGGGTGTTGCACACCTTGTCGGCGAACGTCTGCTTGCGGTCGTCCCACAGCGGCCAGAGGAAGCCGATGTAGCACAGCGCGCTGTCGAGGACGTGCGCGAGTTTGCGGACGAAGGCCATCCCGAAGCCGATCGGCTGGCCCGTCTGCGCGCTGACGAGCCGGATGCCCATCTGCCGCTTGCCGACGGACTGGCCCGTCGTCCCCTCCTGGTAGCAGATCCACAGACCGCCCGCGAACGAGATGGCCATGCCGACCAGCAGCAACAGCACACCGAACAGGGCCGCGCCACCGCTTCCGCTGGCGGACAGGATGAGGAACAGGATGTACAGGACGAACACCGGACCACCGAAGATCAGGTAGTCGATGATGTAGCCACCCGCACGCGAGCCCCACTCGGCCAGCTGGCCGCCCGAACCGTAGTGGTGGTGGTGCACCTCCTGGTGGTAGCCCGGCTGGGCCGGCGGCCCCTGGGGCGCGCCGTAGCCGGGCTGGGCGGGAGGCGGCTGCTGACCGTACCCGGGCTGGGCGGGAGGCTGACCGTAACCAGGCTGCGCCGGCGGCTGGCCATAGCCCGGCTGCGCGGGAGGCTGACCGTAGCCCGGCTGCGCCGGGGGCTGCTGACCGTACCCGGGCTGTTGCTGCCCGTAGCCCGGCTGCTGACCGTAGGGGTCGTAGGGGTTACCCACACTTGCTCCTTATTGATTGACCCTGTGGTTGTGTGACGCCCGCCGGACCCGGTGGGCTCCGCAAGTCTGACCGAGTGTCGACCGCGGCTCAAACTCGCAGAACACCGAACCGGACGAGCTGCCACAGCTCCGACCCCACGAGGGCGGTGCCGAGCATCCAGGCACGGGTCTTCGGCTGGAGTGCCCACCACCGTCCACCCGGTCCCAGCGGTGCGACCGCCACGGCGATCGCGGCGGTCAGCGCCACCGGGTTCGCGAACAGGGCCTGGGCCGGACGGCCCCCGCCGAGCTCGATGAACACGGTGGTGCCCCCGCACACGGGACACGGGATTCCGGTGAGCGCCCGTAGGGGACAGAGCACGCCGGGGTCGTTGACACGGTGGATCCATGACACGCCGATGGCCGCGACGGCCATCGACGCGACACGCAGCACCACACCCAGGGGTCCGTGCCGCGCTGCGGTGAGGGTCCGGCTGACGATCTCGCCGAGCACACCTACGGGTGCACTGGCGGCCGCCGCCCCGGGCGATTCCCCCAACGAATCCTCCGCCTCGATGACATACAGATGAGTGACCCATTTACCGGGTTCACCCCGAGGCGGGTCAAGCCCAGGCAACGATCTGCGATCGGACCGTTACCCACTGCTCAGCGACACCGCCCCAGGGGCAAGAGTAGGACAAACCGCCAGCTACGTGGGCACTCTTTCACCTGATGATTCCAACGAATCATCCGAAAGCAAGAGACCTATCACACTCCGCCACCACCACTCCACACACACCACCGACCACCCCGAACCCACCGAAAAAGCGACGAACAACACCCCGGCGAACACCCCCACACGCAGGCAAAACAGCCAACCCCGTCCCCATACGAAAAGGCGGCAGGCACAACAGGCACGCGCCGACAGACGACGCCGCGAGCACGGACACACAAGGCGGAGCGCGAACACCTTGACCGCTGTTGTGGTAGGCGCCGCATGACGTTCCCCAGTAGGTGGACGCGTACGTGACGCTCCCCAATGAGTGGGCGCGTGCGTGATGTGCGCCGGTGAGATGGACGCAGAGTGGGTGCACGCTTCGGGTGGTCGTCGCCGCTGGGGTGGGCGCGAGCACGAATACGCAGGTGGAGCGGGACGCGTTGATGGGGGGGTTGGGTAGGCGCGCGCGTGACGTTCGCGCGGTGGGGTGGGCGCGCGTGTGATGTGCGCCGGTGGGTGGGCGCGCGTATCGGGGTGGGGTGGGTGTGTGTTGGGTGTCGGTGGGGTGGGCGGAGGCGAGCCGGGTGGTGGTGGTCAGGATTGGGCGGCGGCGCCTACGACCTTGGGGGGCTCGGTGGCCGTGAGGTGGTCGGACTCGATGACGTCGGCCACGACGGCGGTGATGTTGTCGGGGCCGCCGTTCTCGCGGGCGAGTTCGATCAGCCGGTCGACGGCCCGTTGCGGTTCGGCCTCGGCGGACAGGACCTCGTAGATGGTCTGCGCGTCGACCGGGCCGCTGAGTCCGTCCGAGCAGAGGAGGTAGCGGTCGCCGAGCCGGGCCTCGCGGGGGCGCAGGTCGGGTTCGCGGTCCTCGCGTCCGTCCAGGACCCGGTACAGGACGTGCGACAGCCGGGACGTCTCCGCCGGGTCGGCCTGCTGGCCGGCCTGTTCGGCCTCCGCCTTGAGGAGCTCGTCCATGGTGTGGTCCTGGGTCATCTGGAACAGCTCGCCGTCGCGCAGCAGGTAGCCGCGCGAGTCGCCGACGTGCGCGAGCGCGACGGACTCACCCGACCACAGCATGGCGGTGAGCGTCGTGCCCATCCGGCTCAGGTCCGGGCGTTCCTCCCGGACGATGCGCAGCTTCTCGTTGGCCTCCGCCACGGCTCTGCCCAGGACGTCGACGAGATCGTCCGGTGGGGTGTCGGTGTCGAGCGAGCGCAGGGAGCCGATGACGGTCGAGCTGGCGACCTCGCCGCCCGCGTAGCCGCCCATGCCGTCGGCGACCGCGATCAGCCGCGCACCGGCGTACCCCGAGTCCTCGTTGTTCTCTCGGTTGCAGCCGATATCGCTGCCTGCTGCGTATCTGATAGCTACGTTCATACCAACTTCGATGACGATCCGATCAGAGGAGTTGTATCAGTCGCGGGCGGCTGCCTCGCCATCGGCGCCGGACGTACCGACGCCGTGCCGGACGGCGTAGAGAGCCGCCTGCGTCCGATCCTGGACTCCCAGTTTCATGAGCAGATTACTGACGTGGGTCTTGACCGTCTTCTCGGACACCACGAGCGCGCGGGCTATCTCCCGGTTGGACCTGCCCCGCGCGATGTGCACGAGCACCTCCCGTTCCCGTTCGGTCAGCGCGGCCATGCCGCGGTCGTCCTGCGTGTCGGACCCGCCCGCGAGCATCGCCTCGGCCGCGTCGGGCGCGAACAGCACGTGCCCGTCGTGGACCGCCCGGATCGCCTGGACGAGCGCCTGCGGGTCGACGTCCTTGTACAGGTACCCGGCCGCGCCCGCCTGAACGGCCGGCAGCACGTGCCCGCGTTCGGTGACGCTGGTCAGGACCAGGACCCGTGCCGCCACCCCGCGAGCCCGCAGCTCCGTCAGCGCTGTCAGGCCGTCGGCGCCCGGCATCTTGAGGTCCATGAGCACGATATCGGGCTCCAGGGATTCGGCCAGTGTCACGGCCGACGTGCCGTCCTCCGCCTCGCCGACGACCTCGATGTCGTCCTGGATGCCGAGGAAGGTGCGCAGCCCCTGCCGGACGACCGGGTGGTCGTCCGCGATCAGGACCTTGATCGGCGCTTTCCCCGGGCGTGCGGGCCCCGCGCGCGCGGACCCCGAGCGTGCGGGCCCTTCACCCGTGCCCGGCTCGCGTCCGTTGGCGGTCACAGCGGCACCTCCAGCCGGACGGTCGTGCCGTGCCCGGGCGCAGCGTCGATCGTGAGCTCGCCGCCGATCGAGTAGGCGCGGTCGCGCATGGACGCGAGGCCGAGCCCGTTCTGCTGCTCGGCCGCCGTGTCGGACGCGTCGAACCCGGAGCCGTCGTCGGCGACCTCCAGCACGGCCTGCCCGTCCCGCGTGCCGAGCCGCACCTCGACGAGCCGCGCGCCGGCGTGGCGAAGCGCGTTGTAGAGCGCCTCCTGGGTGATGCGGAACGCCACGGCCTCCTGGTCTTCCGGCAGCACCACCGCCTCGTCGGCGGCGATGCGCACGCTCGCCTCGTGTGCCCGGTCGAGGACCTCGACGTGCTTGCGCAGCGACGAGACCAGCCCGTCGGTGAGGTCCGCCGGGCGCAACTCGAAGATCACGGCGCGGAGTTCGGCGAGGGCCTCGGCGGCGAGCCGCTCGACCTGCTCCAGCTCCTGGACGGTCCGAACGGGGTCGCGCTCGGCCAGCGCCGACGCCGTGCGGGCGGTGAGCCGCAGCGAGAACAGCTTCTGCGCGACGGCGTCGTGCAGCTCGCGGGCCATGCGGTTGCGTTCGGCGACGACGGTCAGCTCGCGGTTGTGCTCGTACAGGCGGGCGTTCGTCACGGCGATGGCGGCGTGCGCGGCGAACAGGGTGAGCAGGTCTTCGTCGTCCTCGGTGAAGCCACCGGGACGCCGCTTGTTGGCCAGGAAGATGATGCCGATGACGTCCTCGCCGTCCCGGATCGGCACGCCCAGGAAATCCTTCAGGACGGGATGCGCGTGCGGCCAGCCCTCGAACTCCGGCTCCCTGCGGATGTCGGCGAGCCGCTTGGGCGTGTCGCCGCGTAGCATCGCGGCGAGCATGCCGTGCTGGCGGGGAAGCGGGCCGATGCGGTCCCACTGCTCGTCGGAGACGCCCTCGACGACGAACTCGGCGAACGAGCCCTCGTCGTCCGGGACGCCGAGCGCCGCGTACCGGGCGTCCAGCAGCTGCGCCGCGGCCCGGACGATCACCTGCAGCACCTCGTGGACGGACAGGTGCCGGGTGACGGCGAGCACGGCGGAGCTCACGGCGCGCAGGGTCGCGTCCTGCCCACCGCGGCCGACGTCGCCGCCGCCTTCGCCCGTCTCCATCCCGGCCTCTCGTCTGCGCTGGCCGAGCGCCTCGCGGCGCTCACATGTGAAGACCGTACTCGCTGCGCGGGACTTCTCGAATCAGCCCCCGGGACGACGTCGGCGCGCCACCCGTCCGGGCCCGCGGGACACCGGTCCTAGGACCATCTGACCACCGTCCGGCGGGCCCGTTGGCCGATGCCGCGAGCGCCGCCGGTTCCTAGCGTCGAGAGCATGAAGACAGCACTGATCACCGGGGCCTCCCGGGGGCTCGGCCGGGCGCTGGCCCGCGAGCTCGCCCGGGACGGCTGGCATCTCGTCATCGACGCCCGCGACGCCGTCGCGCTGTCGGCCGCCGCCGGCGACATCGGCGGCAGCGTCACCGCCATCGCCGGTGACGTCACCGACCCGGCGCACCGCGCGGACCTCGTCCGGGCCGTGGACGGCGGCCTCGACCTGCTCGTGAACAACGCGAGCACCCTCGGCCCGACACCGATGTACCGGCTCGCCGCGCTGCCCGTCACCGACCTGGCGGACACGTTCGCGACGAACGTCCTGGCACCGCTGGCGCTGATCCAGGACGTCCTGCCGAGCCTGCGGGAACGGCGCGGCGCGATCCTCAACATCACGTCGGACGCGGCCGTGGAGAACTACGAGACCTGGGGCGGCTACGGCTCGTCCAAGGCGGCGCTGGAGCAGCTCTCGAACGTCCTGGCCGCCGAAGAACCGGACGTAGCCGTCTGGTGGGCGGACCCGGGCGAGATGAACACCGAAATGCTCCGCGCCGCCGGCGAGGACGCCGATTCCGCACCCCCACCCGAGCAGGCCGCCACCGCGTTCCACCACCTCGTGACCACCCGCCCGCCCAGCGGCCGCTACCAGGCCACGACCCTGATCACATCCCGATGACCACCCCCGTCAAGCTTGACCACATGCCCCCAGAACCCCCCAAGCCCGACCACCCACACGAGGCCAGGCAACCGGCCCCCACCAGACAGCCAGGGCCCGCTCAGAAAAAGCCCACAGCACGACCCAAGCCAGCCGAGAAAGCGGACCCCACCGCTCAGACGGACCCCACCAGCCAAGCGACGGCCAACAGGGAAGCAAAGCCCGCCAGAAGGACGAAGCGCGCCGCACGACCAGAGGCCAGCCAGCAGACGGAGCCCACCAGGGAAGCGAAGCCCGTCGGGCAGGCAAAGCGCGCCACGCGGCCGGAAGACGACAGGCAGACGAAGCCCGTCGGGCAGGCGGAGGGTGGTGCGCGGGCGGGGGCGGGCGGGGGTCTGGCGGTTGGGGTCAGTGGTTCGGGGGGTGTGCTGGGGGCTGGGTTTCGGGGGACGACCCTTGGGATCGTCATGGTCGTCACCTTGCTGGCGTTCGAGAGCATGGCGGTCGGAACCGTTATGCCGGTGGTCGCGGATGACCTTGACGGGCTGTCGCTGTACGCGTGGGGCTTCAGTGCGACGCTGATCATGAGTCTGCTGTCGACGGTTCTGGCGGGCGGGTGGGTCGACCGGTCGGGGCCCGTCCGGCCGTTCATGATCGGGCTCGGGACGTTCGTCGCGGGGTTGCTGATCGCGGGTGCCGCGCCGTCCATGTGGCTCTTCGTCGCCGGGCGCGCCGTGCAGGGTCTCGGCACGGGTGTGTCGCTGGTGGCGATGTACGTCGTGATCGCCCGCGTGTATCCGGAGGAGCTGCGCTCCCGGGTGTTCGCGGCGTTGTCGGCGGCGTGGGTGCTGCCGTCGCTGATCGGGCCTGCGGTCGGCGGGGTCGTCGCCGAGCAGGTCGACTGGCGCTGGGTGTTCCTCGGGCTGGTCCCATTGGTGATCCCTCCGACGTTGCTGCTGGTACCGGCGCTGCGCGGCATCAAGACGGTGGACGCTCCCCCGCCGGCGGGCAAAGGCCGTTACGTGGCGGCCGTCGCCGTGGCGTCCGGGGCCGGAGTTCTTCTTTACGGCCTGGACCGGCCCGGCTGGACGATGGCGCTCGCCGCCGTCGCCGGGCTCGCGGGTCTCGGGTTCGGGCTGCCGAGGCTGCTGCCCGCCGGGACGCTCCGGCTCCGCCGCGGGCTGCCGAGCGTCATCCTCGTCCGGGGGCTGCTGTCCGGCGCGTTCTTCGGGACCGACGTGTTCATCCCGCTCGCGCTGACCCGGCTGCACGGCTTCAGCGCGACGCAGGCGGGGGTCGTACTGACCGTCGGGGCGCTCGGCTGGTCGGCGGCGTCCCAGATCCAGGGCAGGTCGCAGCGGCCGCGCGAGTTCTACGCGCTGCTCGGCGCCGTGTTCGTCACCGCCGGGATCGTCGCCGCGGCCGTCGCCCTCCAGGTGTCGGGCTGGCTGGCCGCCCCGGCGTGGATCATCGGCGGCGCCGGGATGGGCTTCTCGATCGGCAGCCTCTCCGTCCTGCTCCTCGACCTGTCACCCGAGGACGAGCAGGGCGTCAACTCGTCCTCGCTGCAGATCAGCGACACGCTCGGCTCGTCCCTCGTGGTCGGGGTCGCGGGCGCGCTGGTCGCCGGCTTCGGCGCGGGCAGGCTCGGCACGGGCCTCGCCGTCGCCGGAGCGCTGTTCGCCGCGATCGCCGCGTTCGGCGTGATCGCCGCTCTCCGGCTGGAGGTCCGGAAATGACCGTCGAATTCACCCTTCCCACCGCCCTGGAGGCCCACGAGCCCCCCGAGGCGCGCGGCCGGACCCGCGACGGCGTCCGGCTCCTCGTCTCGCGCCGCGCAACAGGCGAGATCTCCCATCACGAGTTCCGTGATCTGCCCGCACTGCTCACCCCCGGTGATCTGCTCGTCGTCAACACGTCGTCCACGCTGCCCGCCGCGGTTCGGCTCGACAGGATCAGTGTCCACTTCTCGACCCCCGTCCCGGGCGCCGACGACAGGTTGTGGATAACCGAGCTCCGCCGCCTCACCGGCAAGGCCGGCCATCCCTACACGGGCGGCTCCCCGGGCGAGTGGATCCCGCTGCCCGGCGGCGCCACGCTCACCCTGGTCGGACGCCACACAGACCGCCTCTGGCAGGCGCGGCTGAGCACCGACGTCGTCCCCTACCTGCGGCGACACGGGGTGCCGATCCGGTACGGACACGTCCGCCGCGACTGGCCCGCCGCCGCCTACCAGACGGTCTTCGCTAGCGACCGCTCAACGGGCAGCGCCGAGATGCCGAGCGCCGCCCGCCCGTTCACGACCGAACTGGTGACGCGGCTGGTCTCGCGTGGCGTCCTCATGGCACCGATCACCCTGCACACCGGGGTCGCGTCCCCGGAAGCACACGAGCCGCCATACGCGGAGTGGTACGACGTTTCTGAAACTACGGCCGCGCTAGTCGAGCACGTGCGTTCGCGCGGGGGACGTGTCATCGCCGTAGGGACGACCGCCGTCCGCGCGCTGGAGACCTCCGTCGACACCTCTGGACACGTTCAACCGTCCGAGGGCTGGACGGAGCACATCGTGACGCCCGAACGCGGCGTCCAAGCCGTGGACGGTCTCATCACCGGCCTGCACGAACCCAAGTCGTCCCACCTGATGATGCTCACCGCCATCGCGGGCAGCGAGCTGCTCACCGCCACCTACGAGGCCGCCCTCGCCGAGCGCTACCTCTGGCACGAGTTCGGCGACACGAACTTGATCTTGCCATGATCGCACCGAGCGCACCGAGCGCGTTGAGCGCTCCGGAGGCGTTGAGCGCTCCGGAGGCGTTGAGCGCTCCGGGGGCGCCCTGACGCACGGGGCGCTTTTCGCGGCCGGTACCGTTGTAAGCAGCTATGGACGGGTCAGCGCAGCGCACGCTGCTCATCACGCTCACCGGACGCGACCGCCCCGGCGTGACGTCGCGCCTCTTCACCACACTCGCCGAGTTCCCGCTCACAGTCGCCGACGTGGAGCAGGTCGTGATCCGGGGCCGGCTCGTCCTCGGCGTCCTGCTCGCCTACGCCGAAGGCGCCGACATCGGCCGCGTGTGGAACGCCGCCGAACGGGTCGCGACCGACCTCGACATGGAGATCGAGCTCTCCACCGGACGCAACAAGCGGACACCGAAGCGCAGCGGACGCCTGCACGTCACCGTCCTCGGCGCCCCGCTGAAGCCCGCCGCCATGGCCGGGATCTCGGGCCGGATCTCCGCGCACGGCGCCAACATCGACCGCATCGAACGGCTCGCGCACACGCCCGTCACCTGCATCGAGATGGACGTGTCCGGCGCCGACCCCGACGCCCTGCGCGCCGGGCTCACCGCCGAGGCCGCCCAGCAGCAGGTGGACGTCGCCGTCCAGCAGAGCGGCCTGCACCGCCGCGCCAAGCGCCTCATCGTCATGGACGTCGACTCCACCCTCATCCAGGGCGAGGTCATCGAGCTGCTCGCCCAGCACGCCGGCTGCCTCGACGAGGTCGCCAAGGTCACCGAGGCCGCGATGCGCGGCGAGCTCGACTTCGAGGGCTCCCTGCGCGAACGGGTCGCGCTGCTCGCCGGGCTCGACGCGGCCGCGATCGACGACGTCCGCGACAAGCTTCAGCTCGCCGCCGGCGCCCGCACGATGGTCCGCACCCTCAAGCGCCTCGACTACAAGTTCGCCATCGTCAGCGGCGGCTTCACCCAGGTCACCGACGCCCTCGTCGACGATCTCGGCATCGACTACGCCGCCGCCAACACCCTGGAGATCCACAACGGCAAGATCACCGGACGGATCGAAGGACCGGTGATCGACCGCGCCGGCAAGGCCGCCGCCCTCGAACAATTCGCCCGCGAGGCCGGCGTCCCGATCAGCCAGACCGTCGCCATCGGCGACGGCGCCAACGACCTCGACATGCTCCAGGCCGCCGGCCTCGGCATCGCCTACAACGCCAAGCCCGTCGTCCGCCAGGCCGCCGACACCGCCGTCAACGTCCCCTACCTGGACACGATCGTCTTCCTGCTGGGCATCTCCCACGAGGAAGTCGAAGCCGCGGACGCTCTGGACGCCCAGGGACGCTAAGCCAGCCCAGGACGCCAGCCAGCCCAGGACGCCAAGCCGGCCCAGGGGACGAACGACGGCCACGGGGCAAACACAGTCCCCTCTGGGTAAACACTGATCATGTTCAGGCGGCTTCGTCGGGCCTATCCCAGGGTGGATGGGTCGGCTGCGCCTGTGTACGGGGTGGCGGCGGCGCTGGCCATGGCCCTGCCGTTGTTCGTGGGGGCGTTGACCGGGCACGGGGCGTCGGGGTCGATGATCGCGCTGGGCGCGTATCTGGTCGCGCTTCGCACGCCGGAGGGGCCCTACGGGGCGCGGGCGCGGGATCTCGCGGTCGGGGTGCTGGTGGTGACGGTCGGATCCACGGTCGGCGGGCTGCTGGCAGGGCACACGTGGCCGTCGGTGATCGTCGTGCCGCCGCTGATCGCGCTCGGCGTCGCCGTGCCGCGGATCGGGCCGACGGCCGGGCTGGCGGTGCTGCTCAGCGCGGTCCGGCCACCGTCCGCCGACGTCGTCGCCATCGGGTTCCTGGAGTTGATCGGCGGGCTGCTCACCGCGGGTC
>JBOHBY010000821.1:0-3190 GCA_050698635.1 Spirillospora sp. | reverse complement strand
GATCAGGAACCCGGCGTCGCGGGCGGCGGCCTCGACGGCGGGCGCGTGCGGTCCGGTGAGGACGGCGGCGCGCCACAGCCCGCGGCCCCGGACGCCGTCCAGGAGGGGATGGTCGATGGCGCTCAGGCCGTCGGCCAGGGTCTCGCCGACCGAGGCGGCGTTGGCGAGCAGGCCGTCCTTCTCGATCGTGGCGAGGACGGCGAGCGCCGCGGCTGCGCTGACAGGGTTGCCGCCGAAGGTGCTGCCGTGGTCGCCCTTGGCGAAAAGGTCGCCGTGCGGGCCGAACGCGACGCACGCGCCGATCGGCATTCCGCCGCCGAGTCCCTTGGCGAGGGTCAGCACGTCCGGTTTCGCGTTCTCGTGCTGGAACGCGAACCAGGCTCCCGTCCGGCCGATCGCCGACTGGATCTCGTCGGCGACGAAGAGCGCGCCCGTGGCGTCGCAGATGTCGCGGGCGGCGGCGAAGTACCCGTCGGGCGGGGGGACGACGCCCGCCTCGCCCTGGGTGGGCTCCAGGAACACGGCGGCGCAGTTCTCGTCGACGGCGGCCTTGAGCGCCCCCGCGTCCCCGTAGGGGACGAACCGGACGTCGATTCCGAACGGGCCGAACGGCTCCCTGATCGCCGCCTTACCGGTCAGCGACAGGGCGCCCATGCTGCGGCCGTGGAAACCGTTCTCGGCGGCGACGAAGTACGAGCGCCCGTTCGCCTTTCCGTATTTGATGGCGAGTTTGAGGGCGCATTCGTTCGCCTCGGTGCCGCTGTTGCTGAGGAACACCTTCCCGTCGCCGCCGTCGCCGCCGAGCAGGCCGAGGAGGCGTTCGGCGAGGAGCACCTCGGGTTCGTGCAGGAACAGGTTGGACGTGTGCGCCAGCGTCGCGACCTGCGACGACACCGCCTCGACGAGGGCCGGGTGGCCGTGGCCGAGGGAGCTGACCGCGATCCCCGCGATCAGGTCGAGGTAGTCGCGGCCGTCGGCGTCCCACACCCGGCAGCCCTCGCCGCGCGCGAGCGCCAGCGGCGGGACGCCGTAGTTCGGCATGAACGCGGCCTCGTACCGCTCCCCGAGGCCGCTCATGTCGTTTCCCCCGCGAGCGGGGCCCCGGGGAGGCCGGGCAGCACCATCGTTCCGATCCCTTCGTCGGTGAAGATCTCCAGCAGCAGGGAGTGCGGGACGCGTCCGTCCAGCACGTGGGCCTGCGGGACGCCGCCGCGCACCGCCGTCAGGCACGCCTCCATCTTCGGGACCATCCCGGCCGACAGGTCGGGCAGCAGGACGGCCAGCTCGTCGGTGGTGAGCCTGTCGATCACGTCGTCGCTGCCGGGCCAGTCGGCGTACAGGCCCTCGACGTCGGTGAGCACGACGAGCTTCGCCGCGTCGAGGGCGACGGCGAGCGCGGCGGCGGCGGTGTCGGCGTTGACGTTGTAGACCTCGCCGTCGTCGCCGGCCGCGATGCTGGAGATCACCGGGATGCGGCCGTCGTCCAGCAGCGCCCGCAGCGCCCCGACCTGCACCTCGACGATCTCGCCGACCTGGCCGATGTCGACGGGCTCGCCGTCCACGACCGCCCGCTTGCGCTCGGCGGTGAACAGCCGGGCGTCCTCGCCGGACATGCCGAGCGCGAACGGGCCGTGCCGGTTGATCAGCCCGACGACGTCGCGCTGCACCTGGCCGGTCAGCACCATCCGGACGACCTCCATGGCCTCCGGCGTGGTCACCCGCAGCCCGGCGGTGAACGTCGAGTCGATGCCGTTGCGGGCGAGGGCCGCGTTGATCTGCGGGCCGCCGCCGTGCACGATCACCGGCCGGAGCCCGGCGTAGCGCAGGAAGACGACGTCCTCGGCGAACGAGGCCCGCAGCCGCTCGTCGGTCATCGCGTGCCCGCCGTACTTGATCACGACGGTCGTGCCGTGGAACCGCTCCAGCCACGGCAGCGCCTTGATCAGCGTCTCGGCCTTTCCCAGCACGCCGAGGCGGTTCTTGCGCACGTCGGCGCCCGAGGTGATCGCGCTCATGTCGAATAGGCCGAGTTCTCGTGGACGTAGTCGGCGGTGAGGTCGGTCGTCCAGACGGTCGCGCTGTGCGGGCCCGCCGACAGGTCGGCGGTGATGGTCACGTCGCGGGGGCGCAGGTCGACCTTGCCGCGGTCGTCGCCGAACGAGCCGTTCCGGCACACCCACACGCCGTTGATGGCGACGTTCAGCTCGTTCGGATCGAACACCGCGTCGGTGGTGCCGACGGCGGAGAGCACCCGGCCCCAGTTCGGGTCCTCGCCGTGGATGGCGCACTTGAGGAGGTTGTTGCGGGCGATGGAGCGTCCGACGGCGACCGCGTCGGCGGTGGACGCCGCGCCGACGACCTCGATCGCGATGGCCTTGGACGCGCCCTCGGCGTCCACGAGCAGCTGCCGGGTGAGGTCGGCGCACACCTCGGTGAGCAGCGCGGTGAACTCGTCCTCGGCGGGGACGACCCCGGCGACGCCGGACGCCAGCAGCAGCACCGTGTCGTTGGTGGACATGCAGCCGTCGGAGTCGAGCCGGTCGAGGGTGACGCCGGTCGCCGCGCGCAAGGCCCGGTCGAGGACGTCGGCGGGCAGGTCGGCGTCGGTGGTGATCACGCTGAGCATCGTCGCCAGGGACGGGGCGAGCATGCCCGCGCCCTTGGCCATCGCGCCGATCATGTAGCCGCCGGCGCCCTGCCGGAAGGAGATCTTCGCGACGGTGTCGGTGGTGCGGATCGCGTCGGCGGCGGCGAGCCCGCCGTCGCCGCGCGACAGTTCCGCGGCGGCCTTGTCGACGCCGGGCAGCAGCAGGTCCATCGGGAGCCGCTCGCCGATCAGGCCGGTGGAGCAGACGGCGATCTCGCCGGCGGAGTCGTCCAGGACGCCGGCGACCTTCTCGGCGGTGGCGTGCGTGTCCTGGAAGCCGGGCGCGCCGGTGCAGGCGTTGGCGCCGCCGGCGTTCAGCACGACGGCGTGGACGCGCCCGCCCTTGAGCACCTGCTCCGACCACACGACGGGCGCCGCCTTCACGCGGTTGCGGGTGAAGACGCCGGCGGCCGCGCGGGACGGCCCGTCGTTGACGACGAGGGCCAGGTCGCGGTTTCCGCTGGGCTTCAGCCCGGCGACGACGCCGGCGGCGCGGAACCCCCGGGGGGCGGTGACGCTCAAGGGGACACTCCGATCGTGGTG
>JBOHBY010000820.1:0-2425 GCA_050698635.1 Spirillospora sp. | reverse complement strand
GCGGCGAGCTGCTCGTCCAGCAGCGCGCCCCGGGTGCGCGGGTCGGTGCCGTGGTTGCGCATCTCCTCGCGGTTCCAGCCGACGCCGACGCCGAGGAGCGCGCGGCCGCCGGACAGCACGTCCAGGGTCGCGACCTCCTTGGCGGTGTGGATCGGGTCGCGCTGGGGGAGGAGCGCGACGGCGGTGCCGAGCAGCAGGGTGGACGAGGCCGCCGACGCCGCCGCGAGCGCCGGGAACGGGGCCAGGGTGCGGTAGTAGGCGTCCGGCAGCTCGGCGCGGCCCTGCCAGAGGGTCTCGCGCCGGACGGGAATGTGCGAGTGCTCGGCGACGAACAGCGAGTCGAAGCCGCGCTCCTCCGCCGCGCGGGCCAATACGTCCGGCCGGACGCTCTCCGCGGTCAATAGCGTGTAGATGCCGAACTTCACGGGATCACCGGCCTTCTCGTCGTCCTGCCCATTTCCCCGGCACCGCCGAACAGGATTCACCGGGGGGAGATCATTGAATTTCTCGTATCGCCATCCGGAGCTTAGAAGCACGGCCCCGTGGCGGCAACCGCACAATGGTAATGGATCATGTAGGCAAGGGTTGACACGCCCCCTCCCACCTGCAATCGTACTTGTACGCCCGACCGGTCGGTCGGGAGGATGGGGATTGGTCGGCTGCTCCGCCCAAAAGGCGGGCGCGGGCCGTCGGCCCGAACCGGTGGCCGCAGCACGTCCACCGCGCCGGACGACCACATCCGAAGTGACGTGAGCTGAAATAGAGATCGCCGTCCTCAATGGCGTGGCGGCCGATCCTCAAAAGCGCTGCCGGGGGTGTCAGCGCGACACCATGAGCCGAGGCGGGAAAATGCGAACCCGGCGGCGGGCAACCCCGGGATTTCACACTTTCCACGCGCGGCGAGTGACCGGGAGACCGCCCGGCGGGCGGTCCGCCACGTCGTTGAAAGGAAACGCGGATGGCCTCCGGAAAGACACCCGCGAAAGAAGGGCCCAAGAAGGGCACGGTCAGAATCGCCGGCGCGGCGCTGGCGGCGTCGAGCATCGAGAACTACGACTTCTTCATCTACGGGACCGCCGCGGCGCTGGTCTTCCCCGATCTGTTCTTCCCGGGGCACAGCCCCCTCGCCGGGGCGCTGCTGTCCTTCTCCACCTTCGCCGTCGGGTTCGTCGCCCGGCCGGTCGGCGCGGTGATCTTCGGCCATCTCGGCGACGTGCACGGACGCAAACGGTCCCTGGTCATGGTGCTCCTGACGATGGGCCTCGGCACGACACTCATCGGCGTCCTGCCCACCTACGACGCCATCGGCCCCGCGGCCCCGCTGCTGCTGGTGCTGCTGCGGCTCGTCCAGGGGGTCGCGCTCGGCGGGCAGACGGGCGGGGTGATCCTGCTGGCGATGGAGAGCGCGCCGGCGCACCGCCGCGGGTTCTTCTCCAGCTTCGCGCTCTGCGGCGGGCCCGCCGGGATCCTGGTCGGCAACCTCGCCTTCCTCGTCGCCGACCTGGTCACCACGTCGGACGCGTTCGACGCCTGGGGCTGGCGGCTGCCGTTCCTCGCCAGCGTCGTGCTGCTCGGGCTGACGATCTACATCCAGCTGCGGATCGAGGAGACCAAGGCGTTCAAGCGCCTCCAGCGCACCGCCGCCGACACCGCCGACAACACCGCCGCCGACAGCGCCGCGAGCAAGGCGGTCGGCAAGCCGAAGGCGCAGGCGGTGCCCGCGGCACGTTCCCCGGTCCTGGAGGCGCTGAGCCGCTACCCGCGCAAGATCGTGCTCATCGGCGGCGCCTACGTCGGTATCAACGTGACCTACTACCTCTTCATGACCTTCGCCGTCGCCTACGGCACCAACGAGGACATCCTCGACATGCCGAAGAGCCGGATCCTGCTCGGCGTGCTGCTCGGCGCCGCGGTGCAGCTCGTCATGCTGCCGGTGGCGGGGGCGCTGTCGGACCGCATCGGCCGCAAGAGGATGCTGATCGCCGGTTCGTTGCTGGTCGGGGTGTGGGCGTTCGTGTTCTGGCCGCTGCTCAACACCGAGTCGCCCGTCGTGATCGTGTTCGCGTTCGTCGTCGGGCTGGGGCTGCTGCACACGACCATGTACGCGCCGCAGGGCGCCTTCTTCGCCGAGACGTTCCCGACCGCCACCCGCTACTCGGCGATGTCGCTGAGCATCCAGGTGGCGTCGGTGGTCGGCGGGGCGCTGGCGCCGCTCATCGCGACGTCCCTGTACGCCTGGACGGGATCGTGGGCGGCCATCGCGACGTACATGGCCCTGGTGTGCCTGATCACCCTCGTCTCGGTGGCGCTGCTACCGGAGACCTACCGCGACGACATCGAGGAGCCCGCGACGACCGGCACCGACGAGGCCGGGCCGGGCGAGGCGGGCAAGGTGAGCACCGTCTGAGAACCACCAGGCCGGAGG
>JBOHBY010000819.1:0-1888 GCA_050698635.1 Spirillospora sp. | reverse complement strand
GGGCCGAGGCGAGGGCGTCCCGGCCCTGGTCCAGCAGGACGAGGACACCGGCCAGGTCCGGGACGCCCCGCGCGGCGTCGAGCGTCTTGCCCGCGGCCTGGTAGGCGTCCAGCGCGCCGGTCATCAGGGCGCGGGCCCGCTCGCCGGTGGTCGGCACCGTCGTCTCGTCGAGGAGCTCGCCGAACGCGATGACCTCGCGGGACGCCTGCTCGCGCAGCTGCTCCTCGTCGGCCCGCAGCGCGGTGGCGAACACCGTCCGGGGCAGCAGCAGCCCGCCGCCGTCCCGCTGGACGGACGCCATCCGGCGCCGCCGCCACAGCAGAAACCCGCCGACCCCCAGGACCACGAGACCCGCCGCCCCCACACCCAGCGGCAGGGCCAGGCCGTCGTCATCGTCGCTCGCCCCCGCCTTTTCGGCCTTCTCGCGGGCCTTGATGCGGCGGTCGAGCTCCGCTGAGACCCGGTCGTGCTCCTGCTTCGCGGTGCCCGAGACGATCAGGTCGACGACCCGCGCCAGCCGCGTGGCGAGCGGGGTGTCGTCCATGGCGCGGTCCAGGGTGACCGCCCAGGCGGCGTCGCGCGCCCGGTGGTCGCCGCCCCATTCGCGGGCCGCCAGGTCCTGGGTGTTCTCGCGGAAGGTGATGAAGACACCGTCGCGGCCGAGCCGGTCGTGGACGACGGTGGTGAGCTGGTCGGCGTCCGTCCACGTGCCGCCCGTGACCAGCGGCACGAGCACCACGTAGATCCGCACCGGTGCCTTCGCGAACGTCGCGATGAGCCGGCGCCGCTCCGCCTCCGGCAGCGCGGAGGCCATCGACGGGTCGACGTGGATCGGGGAGCGCCGCAGCGCGGCGGCCAGCCGTTCACCGGGGGACGGTTCACTCAACACCCAGGTACCTCATCACACGGGGAAGGAAGTTCTTGCCCTTGGCGCCCCACGCCGTGTCCCGCCACACGCCGGGGATCGCGGTGTGCGGACGCCCTCCGATTTCCATGAGGTCGTCCCCGCGCAGCCCGCCCCGGCGCTCGGCGACCTGGCAGGCGGCGCACAGCGGGCACGGCCTCGGCAGGCGCCCGTCGCCCTCCAGCTTCGGGACGTACTTCCGTCCCGTGGACTCGCCGTGCAGCGGGTTCACCAGGCACGGGACCGGCGGTGCGGCGACGTTCCGCACCAGCGCGAGGCGCCCCTGCCGGGCCAGGACGATCGCGCCGACGAGGTCGATGGCGCGCTCCTCGTCGTCCTTGGCGTCGTCGTAGAGGATCTGCGCGGCGTCGAAGGCCGACACGGCGTAGGGCCGCCCGCGCTCCGCCTCGGCCGTCCCGAGCAGGGCGCGGAGCCGCTCCAGTTCCTTGGCCGCGTGGTGGCGAAGCCAGCGCATGCCGGGCCTCCTCGGCGCCCGAGGGTGCCGCTCGACCGTGCTCGGCCCCGATCGCCCCCTGCGGCGCAGGGCGAGGACGCCCAAACCCGCCCCGTACAGCACCACCGCCGAGATCGGCCCGGCGAGGAGCAGCCCGGTGAGCAGCGGGCCGGCGACCTCCGGCTCGCTCGGCCTCAGCCTGTTCTCCTCCCCGAACGGATCGGGGGACGAGTAGAGCCGGGGCATGGTCGGGGACGCCGGCGGCGCGGCGGCGTAGCCGTCCAGCCGCGCGGCGATCCGCTCCGCGAGCCCCTCGAACGGACGCTCGCCGCCGGCCGGACGCGCGGCACCCGGCGCGTCCTTGTCCAGCGACGAGAAGTCGTAGTCGCGCGGCACCCGGAACGCCTCCGACTCAAGGCGCCCGTACGAGTCGACCATCAGGTAGAGCCCGTCACGCCGCGACCTGTCGTGCAGCGCGAACAGGAACGCGTCGTCGCGCCCCTGCGACTCCGAGTCGCTCGGATTAGGGA
>JBOHBY010000818.1:0-7727 GCA_050698635.1 Spirillospora sp. | reverse complement strand
GCGCCGCCCTCTTCACCGCCACCGCCGCCCCAGCGGTCGGCGGGCGGCGCCACGGCCGCGCCCTCGCCGTCGTGGCGACAGGACCGACACTCGCGCTGGCCCTGGGCGTCCCGTTGGGCACCGCGATCGGCTCGGCCCTGGACTGGCGGGCCACCCTGTGGACGGTCACCGCGCTCTCCGTGATCGCTCTGCCGCTGCTCGCCGTCCGGCTACCGGACGTCTGGCGGCCCCAGGCAAGCCTCAGGGAGCAACTGGACCCACTGACCGACCGCCGGGGTTCGGCGTCTGCTGGCGATCACCGTGGTGGCGTTCGTCGGCGTCTTCATCCCCTACATCTGCATTAGCGCGATCTTCGAGCCGTCCGTTGACGGCGGCCGGCTCGCGATCGTCCTGCTGGCGTTCGGCGTGGCCGCCGCCGCAGGCACCCTCACCGCCGGACATCTCACCGAACGCCACGGCGCCCGCCGGGTGATCATCACCGCCCTGCTCGCGTTGACCGTGGTCCTCCTGGCGCTCCCGGCCTTCCGCGACTCCCACGCGGCGACGCTTCCACTGACGGCGGCCACCGGTTTCCTCTCCCTCATCGTGACCACCCCTCAGCGGCGTCAGCTCATCGCGCTCGTACCGGCCGCCAAGTCGATGGTCACGTCCCTTCACCAGTCGGCGCTGTACCTGGCGATCGCGGTGTCCGCCGCGTCCGGCGCCCTCGGCCTGGACGCCCTGCGCTCCGAGGCGCTGCCGCCACTGGCCGCCTCCTTCGTGCTGGCCGCCGTTGGTCTCACCTGGCTGAGCGGCCGTCCGTCCTACCCGCCGCACCTGCTCGCCCACCACCAGTCCGGACGCCTCGCCTCATGGCAGCAAGCACCAGCACGACCAGCGCGAGTCACGGACGCGTGCTCACCGACGCCTCCCTGAGCGCCCGCCGGACGAACGCGCCGAACGGATGGGCGTCGAGCGCCAGCGCCTCCTCGACCGCGTTCGGCGCGACCACCCGCCGCGCCACGATCTCGAACCGGGCCTCCCACGGACGCAGCTCGACCTCGGCCCGCCACACCGACCGGACGAGCACCAGCCCGCGCTCCGGCCCGTCGACGCATTCACCGCGGCTGAACCCGAGCAGCCGCGCCGCCGTGACCGTGGCGCAGGCCTCCTCGTCCATCTCCCGGCGGAGGGTCTGCTCCCAGCTTTCGCCGGGCTCGGGGCGTCCTCCGGGCAGATTCCAGCCGACGCCGTCCTCGCTGATCACCACGATGTGTGCGGCCGCCGTCACGCACACGCCCTCGGCGCCATGCGGAGTCCCCGCCGGAGGATCGGGTGGCGGATGCCACGACACCCGCCACGACTGCCCACCAGACCGGACCTCGATCGGCACCCCTTCGGCCGCGACCGTCCCGTCCACCACGAGCCCTCCCGCCTAGAACAGAGCGACGACCTCTCACGCAGCGAAGATACAACCCGACCACATAAAGGACCTTGGAAGGCCGTCAACTGCACCTTCTCTGAATTACGGCATAACCCTCAGAACGCAACCCTTAGGTTTTCCAGGGTACCTACCCTGAGTGATCTCCGGGGCATTCCCGATGGTCCGCGGCTTCGATAATTGGTCCACTGTTGTCATGAATAATCTCCTGGCGCCGCACCGTGCCCTTGTCGCCGTAGCCGCAGTGAGCTCAGCTGTCGCCGCATGCGTACCCGCCGGAGCGGACTCGCCCGATCGGTCCCCGCGACCGCATGAAATGACCCAGGCAGCGCTCAACGAGATCGTCAGACAGGGCACCCCCGGCGTCATCGCTCAGACCAGGGACGCCCGCGGCCGATGGAATGGCCGGGCCGGGGTCGGTGACCTTTTCGGAGACCGCAAGCGGGACATCAACGACAGGTTCCGCATCGCCAGTGTGACCAAGCCCTTCACGGCCACGGCGCTCCTCAAGCTCGAAGCGCGGCGGACGCTGTTGCTGGACGACAGCATCGAGAAATGGCTGCCCGGGGTGGTGCGCGGCAAGAACTACCGGCCCGAGCACATCACCGTGCGGCACCTGCTCAACCACACGAGCGGAATCTTCGACTACAACATGGACGACGGCTTCCGCGCCAAGTACGCCGGCGGTGAATTCGACAAGAACCGCCACCGTCGATGGTTCCCCGGAGAACTGGTCGACATCGCGCTCGCCCATCCGGCGAACTTCCAGCCGGAGCAGGGCAGCAGGCCGGGCAAGCCCGGCAGGTGGGATTACTCCGACACCAACTACATCCTTGCCGGAATGATTATCGAGAAGGCCACCGGCGGCACCTACCAAGAAGCGATCGACCGGCTCATCATCAAGCCGCTCAAACTGCACGGCACCAGCGTGCCCGGTACCTCGCCCCTCCTACCGCGACCGCATGCGAGACACTATTCCACCCTCTTCGAGGACGGCCCGGACCCGAAGGTGCGCGACGTCACCGAATTCAGCCCGACCGTCGCGTTCTCCGCCGGGCAGCTGATATCCACCGTCGGCGACGTGAACACCTTCATGGCCAGATTGCTGGGCGGTGAACTACTGCCCGCCGCCCAGCAGCGGGCACTGCTCGATGCCGTACCCGTCGACGGAGACAAAGGCCACGGCGGCCCCGAGGACGCCTACGGCCTAGGCATCCGGCATTTCAAGCTCAAGAAGGGCTGCTGGGCCTGGGGCCACGGCGGCATGATCCCCGGTTCCGCGACCCGCACGATGGCCACGGTCCGCGGCCGCCACGTCCTGACCATGAACCGCAACGGCGACTGGGGCGACCAGAAGCTGGAGGACACGGCCGTCCAGGCAGAGTTCTGCGAGAACTGACGGCGGCGCCGGACGCCCGGCCGCGACGGTCAGCCGTCCGCTCGCTTGAGCGTGCTGAGGAAGACGCTCCAGGCGCGGGGGGTGAAGGCAAGGACGGGCCCGTCCGGATCCCTGGAATCCCGCACGGCCACCGCTCGCTCGGCCTGCGCCACCTCAATGCATTCTTGAGTTTGGGAGCTGCTGTGGCTGCTCTTTCGCCAGGTGGTACCTGCCATATCGGGACGCTTCATAGCTCAGAGATTATTCTGTCGATCGCCGCGCGGGATGCGTCCTCGCAAAGTGCTGACGATCGCACCTCTTCGAACTTGTCTCTGTACTGCGCGACCTCCTTGTCTCCTTCCAGGATCCATCGGCCGGTCAGGTGATCGGTCAGCACGATGCTGAGGATTGCGGGTGTGCCAATCTCCAGGAGGTCGAACTGGCCGCCGTACGCGGTTCCCGGGTCGACGGCCAGCGGAAGAACGTGCAGGTGAAGGTATTCCTTCTCGGTCTCGTTCAGCAGCCTTCGGAGTTGCGATCTCATGATGTGGCGCCCGCCGCGCATACGTCGGAGAGCCGCTTCGTCGAGGACTACATCGAGCTGCGGTGGGTTAGAACCCTGCAAGCGCTGCTGGCGTTCGAGGCGGAAGGCCACCCAGCGTTCGATGCGCTCAGGCGGGTTCTCGGGGACCTGCCGCTGATGGAGCGCATTCGCGTAGCCCTCGGTTTGGAGAAGTCCAGGTATGTACGTCGTCTCGGTGACCATGATGTGTGCGGCGCTGTGCTCTACCGAGGCGTAGTCCAGGGCTTCGGGGGTGACCAGGTCCTTGTAGGCGTCCCACCAGGCGGGTTGGCGGTCTTGTTCGCCGAGCGTCATCATCGCGGCGCGGACGTCCAGGGAGGCGTTGTACTGGTCGAGGATGTGGCCGAGGTCGCGCAGGCGAAGCCACTGGACGCCGTTCTCGATCAGGCTGAGGGACGAGGGGGAGCGCTCCAGTTGACGGCCTGCGGTCTTGAGAGTGTGGCCGGACTCCTCCCTGAGTTGGCGGAGCACTTTGCCGATCTTTCGACGCCGTACGGTCGAGGGGGCTGGTTCCGTTATGTGTTCAGAGTGTCACGCTCCGCTGTCGGATGCAGGGAAAATGGCAGGCGCTGAAATTCCAACGACGGGTTATTTCGGAGTGTACGGAACGTGTTGTGGCTGTCGCGGAGCGCGTGGAGCCTGGGGTCCCGAGAGAGAGGACTCCGATGGTGATCAGCGAGGTCATGGCGGCGCTCACGCTGCCGGGGGTGGAGGAGTCGGCGCGGCATGTGCGGGTGTTCGCGCGGGACGTTCTGAGGGAAGGGCACCCGTCGCTCGCGGACGTCCAGACGTGTGTGAACGAGGCGTTCACGAACGCGATCGAGCACACTGCGTCCGGGCGGGGAGGGCGGGTGACAGTGATGTTCTCCGTGGTCGGCGACGATGTCGTCGCGGAGGTCGTCGATGACGGGGCGGCGGGGGATCGGCCGGTGATGCGGGACGATCCGCTGGACGAGGACGGGCGCGGGCTGCGAATGATCGACGCGCTGTCGCTGGCCTGGGGCGTCAGGGAGGACGGTGAGCGATCGACGGTGTGGATGCGCTTCCCCGGCCCGCCACCGCTACGGTGATCCGACAGCCCGGGGCAAGGCGACGTCACGCGAGCAGCGCCTGGAGGTCTGGGAATCGGCTGAACAGGTCGGGGAGGCCGCGTACGCCGTCGCGGGCGGACTCGTGCGACAGTGCGAGGTCGGGGCCGGTGCTCGCCTCGACACCGGCGAGGCAGCGGAGGATGTTCCATCTCGTGTGCCCCAGCCAGCCGCCGATCATGAACACGAACCAGCTCGGACCTGGCGGCGGCAGCGCTCCGCCGCCCGCGACATAGCCGTCGAGCACCGAGCGGAAGATGGCGGGCTCGATGTCGTCGAAGCCGGGTCCCTTCGCGAGGCTCAGCGCGGTCGAGCCGAGCTCACCGGACAGGTCGAGCATCCCCGACAGCTCCCAGTCGAGCACCACCGGCCGACCCTGTCGAGCCAGCAGGTTCCACGGTTGGACGTCCCTGTGGGTCAGCACGACGGGGCCTGGCCGTTCGCAGGTGTCGACGAAGTGGGCGATCGCGATGAACGTCTTGACGTGGGAGGCTAGCTCGTCGGCCCACGGCTGTCCGGTCGACGCCGCACGCTCGGCGAGCTCGGGCCAGTCACGTGACGCCGGGGCCTCGGTCGAGGCGGGCGTCCAGGCGACGTCGAGCGTGTGGATGCGCGCGAGGATCTCACCGATCTCGAACGCGTACGCCGCCGACACCGGCGCTTCGGGCACCTTCTCTCCCTCGACCCACCGGTGGACGAGCGTGGTGCGGTCGGCCGAGATCGGCTCTGGCATCGGAACACCGGCGGCGAAGGCCGACCGCTCGAACCTGAACACGTCCTCGACGCGGTAGGTCCAGCGGCGGTCGACGAGGTTCAACTCCTTCACCGCGAACGACCCCTGGTCGGTGTCGAGCCGGTACATCCGGTTCGCGAACCCGCCGTGCACGCGGATCATCGGCCCGATCGGCGCGCCGAGATGCGAAAGATCCACCCGCGCATTCTAGGAACCGGCAATTCGTCCATGCGCCGTGGTGGTGAGGTGGCGAGCCGGTCGGGGGTGTGGGCGAACAGCGGGAATGTGGTTCGGTCTAGGGGCGGAACAGGACGTAGGACTCGCCTTCGGCAGGGTGGACGAAGGTCGCGTGGAGGGGGAGGCCCTCGCGCAGGGAGGAGTGGTCGACGTTGTCCAGGCGGGTGTGCAGCCATGGGCCTTCGGCAAGCTCGACCAGGGCTAGGTAGGCGGGCGGACGGTCGGGGTGGTGGACGATCGTCCAGGTCACGAGGGTTGCGGCGCCGGTGGCCTCGGCCCAGCCGGGGTCCTCGTTGCCGCAGCCGGGGCAGGCGGGGGCGTCTGGGGGCAGCCAGTGGTCGCAGGGCTCGCAGTGTTTGACGACCAGGCGGTCGGTGGCGGTGCCGTCGAAGAACGGGTCGGTGCGGCCGTCGCGCCTGAGGACGCCGATCTCCATGGTCAGGCGCCCTTCGCGTGGGGGCTGACGATCAGCGTGGAGTGGTGGTCGAGGATGCCGCCGTTGCCGCTGACCAGGATCACGTCGGTGCGCGGGGCCTGCCGTTCGCCGCCGTCCCCGCGTGCCTGGATCACGGCCTCCGACAGCGGCGTCAGGCCCCACAAGTATTAGGCGGACAGCTGGCCGCCGCCGGTGTTGGTCGGCAGCGGCCCGCCAGGGCCTAGCGCGCCGGACGCGGCGAACGCGCCGCCCTCGCCCTTGGCGCAGAACCCGTAGTCCTCCAGCGACACCAGGACCGTGTAGGTGTAGCAGTCGTACAGCTCGCAGACGTCGACGTCCGCCACGGTGATCCCGGCCATCGCCATCGCCGCTGTGCCGGACGCGGCGGCGCCGGTGGTCAGGCCGAAGTCGCTGCCGCGTTCCCTGCGGTGTCCGGGATGTCCCTGTCCCCAGCCCCACAGGTGGACGGGCGGACGGGCCAGATCGCGGGCCCGGTCGGCGCGCGTGACGATGACGGCGATGGCGCCGTTGGAGACCAGGCAGCAGTCGAGGAGGTGGAGCGGTTCGGAGACCCAGCGGGAGTTCTGGTGGTCGTCGAGGGTGATCGGGTCCCGCATCTGGGCGAGCGGGTTGCGGGTCGCCCAGTCGCGGGTGGACACGGCGATCGCGCCGAGTTGCTCGCTGGTGGTGCCGTAGCGGGCCATGTGCCGCTGGGCGGCCAGGGCGTAGTAGGAGTTGACGCTGCGGAGGCCGAGCGCGGCCGTCATGCCGCCGAAGCCGTACCATTCGCGGGCCTCGCGGTTGTAGGCCGAACCGGCGGGCTGTTCTGGTTTCAGTGGCGCGTCGGCGAAGACGCAGGCGACGGCCGTGGCCGAGCCGGACGCGACCGACATCGCCGCGTACGACACCATCGCCCCGGCGGTCGCGCCGAACGAGTTGAGCTGGACGAGCAGCCGCAGGTCGCGCAGGCCGAGCGTGTCGGCCAGCTCGATGCCGGGGGAGCCGCCGAGGCCATGGCTGACGAGCAGGCCGTCCAGGTCGGCGGGTGCCAGGCCCGCGTCGGCGGCGGCCAGCCGGACGGCATCGGCGGCCAGGCGCCGGGGGCTCCGGCCGTAGACGCGGCCTAGGTCGGTCATGCCGAGGCCCACGATCGCGGTGTTCATCGCGTCCCACGGTACCGAACCGGATTCGGCCAGGGAACGGTCAGCGGGCGCGGAACGTGGCGCGGTAGGCCAGCGGTGACGCGCCGACGTGGCGGGCGAAATGGGCGCGCAGCGTCACCGGCGAACCGAAACCGGCCTCGGCCGCGACGCGCTCGACCGGCTCGGGCGGGGCCTATGTCACGTGCTCTCCAGGAGCTGCTGCGCCCGGTGGATGCGGGCGTTCGACAGCCAGCGCAGCGGTGTCGTGCCCGCCTGCTCGCGGAACCTCCGCGTCAGCGTGCGGACGCTGACGGACGCCTGCCGGGCGATGTCGTCCAGCGTCAGCGGACGGTGCAGGTTGGCCTCCAGCCAGGCCAGCGTCGGCTGGAGGGCGGTTCCGGCGTCCGGCGGGTCGTCGTGCCGGATGAACTGGGCCTGGCCGCCGTCCCGCTGCGGCGGCATGACGATCCGGCGCGCGGTGCGGGCCGCCGTCGCCGAGCCGTGGTCGCGGCGGACGAGATGCAGGCACAGGTCGATCCCGGCGGCGACCCCGGCGGAGGTGAGGACCTGCCCGCCGTCCACGTAGAGCACGGACGGGTCGACCTCGACGTCCGGGTGCCGGCGGGCGAGGGCCGACGCGTACCGCCAGTGCGTCGTCGCGCGCCGCCCGCCGAGCAGGCCCGCGGCGGCGAGGACGAACGCGCCCACGC
>JBOHBY010000817.1:0-3771 GCA_050698635.1 Spirillospora sp. | reverse complement strand
GCACCGGGCCGCCACACGGCGACCGCGCGCGAGGACCGCGCCAGGCGCGGTGGAGCGGGCGAGGCTGCGGCTTGAGGAGGCGTACCTGGACGACATCGGCGCCGACGCCCTGGCCGAGGCGGCGGGGTGCAGCAGGTTCGCGCTCTACCGGGGGTTCCGGCGGGCGTACGGGATGGCGCCGAGCGACTACCAGCGGCAGCTCCGGCTGCGGGCCGCCCGCCGCCTGCTGGCGCGGGGCGACGCGATCGGGGACGTCGCGGCGGCGACGGGGTTCGCCGACCAGAGCCATCTGACGCGCTGGTTCGTCCGCTGTTACGGCATGACGCCCGGCGGCTACCGCGAGGCGCGTACCGATTGAGGAAGAATGCCGCGCATGAAACGGGCGAGCGGGGCAATGTTCGGTCTGGCGTACGGCGATTCGCTGGGCGCGCCAACGGAATTCCTCAACATGAAGCAGATACATCGGCGTTTCGGTGAGCACGGGCCTACGCAGCTCAACGGCGATCCCGCGCTGGTCACCGATGACACGCAGATGGCCATCGCGGTGGGTCTCGCCATGCTGGACGCCTTGGAGAACCCGCCTTTCACACCGGATTTGATAACGCCGATGTGGCAGCGCCGTTTCGTGGATTGGCTCAACAGTCCCGACAACAACCGGGCCCCCGGTCACACGTGCTTGCAGGCATGCCGGGGCCTTGCCGCCGGGAAGCCGTGGGTGGACGCCACCGTGGCGGGCTCGAAGGGGTGCGGCGCGAACATGCGGGTCGCGCCGGTGGGGCTGGCGCCCGGTCTGTCGGACGAAACGCGCGCTGGTGCGTCCCAGCTCCAGGCGGCCCTTACCCACGGCCATCCGACAGGGCTGGCGGCCAGCGAGCTGACCGCGTTCGCCGTCCGGTGGCTGGCGGACGGGATGGACCCGTCCGACCTGCCCGGCGCGCTCCGCGCCCGATGCCACGACCAGCGGACCGTGTACCACGAGCGCTGGCTCGGCACCCTCTGGCAGCAGCCCGGCATGGACGCCCCGGAGACCTTCATCGCCCGCGGCTGGGACGAGTGCCTCGAACGGCTCGACAAACTCGACGCGGCCATCGCCCTGGCCGACCGCACGTCCGACCCGTGCGGGATCACCGGGGCGGGCTGGACGGCCGAGGAGGCCATGGCGACCGGCCTGCTGTGCTTCCTGCTCTTCCCGGACGAGCCCGTCGAGGCGATCTGGCGCGGCGCCGCCAGCTCCGGCGACTCCGACTCGATCGCGTGCCTTGCGGGGGCGTTCGCGGGCGCGCACCTCGGGATGGACGCCTGGCCCGCCGAGTGGCAGAGCCGCGTCGAGTACTCCGACCAACTGGCAACGATCGGCAAAGCCTGGGACCAGGCACTTGACCCGGCATAGCATGGAAGCTAATCTTCTTAGCTATAAGGCTAAGTAATCGGCAGGGAGTGTGTAATGAGCGAGCAGACCCGGTACCTCGACCTTCCCGGCGGACGACTCGCCTACGACGACGAAGGCGGGTCGTCCGACGGGCAGCTCATCGTCTGCCTGCCGTCCATGCTCGACCTGCGGTCGCAGTTCAGGTTCCTCAAGCCGCCGCTGCTCGACGCCGGGTACCGCGTCGTGACCGTCGACCAGCGCGGGATGGGCGACACCACCGCCGGCTGGCCCGAGTACGGGAGCACGCCGCTCGCCCACGACCTGCTGGCGCTGCTGCGCCACCTGGACGCCGGGCCCGCGCTCATCTACGGCTGCTCGAACGGCGCCGCCGCCGCCGTGTGGGTCGCCGCCGAGGCACCCGAGCTGGTCAGGGGACTGGTCCTGGCGGCTCCGTTCGTCCGGGACGGCAAGGCCGGGTTCTCGCAGAAGCTGACGATCGCGCTCATGCGCGTCCCGGGGCTGGCGGTGCCGCTCTACATGTCGTACTACCCGAAGTGGGTGCCCACGCCGCCCGCCGACTTCGCCGAGCACAAGGCCAAGCTGAAGGCGAGCTTCCAGCGGCCCGGCCGCGCCAAGGTCATCGCCGACTACCTGGACATGTCGCACGCCGAGGCCGAGGCGCGGCTCGACCGGGTCACCGCGCCCACGCTGGTCATCATGGGCACGGCCGACATCGACTGGCCCGACCCCGTCGCTGAGGCCGAGTGGGTCAAGGACAGGCTGAACGGCGGACTCGTCCTGGTGGACGGTGCCGGGCACCAGCCGCACGTCGACTTCCCCGAGAAGGTCGCCGACGCCGTGAAGACCTTCGCAAGCTCGCTCTAGGACGCTGTCCAGCCCGTCCACGCCTCGATGGTGACGACGATGACCGGCCCCTCGGGCGGACGTTCGCGATACCGCGCGTACCGATCGGCCAGTAGCCGGACGGGCTCGGCCATCCGCGGGGGGTCATCGACGACGTAGGCGTGACCGTCCACGCGGACCCACCACAGGCGCTCCCAGTCGTCCTCGTAGTGGTCGGCCAGTAGGGCGACGCGCGGATTGGCGCGGACGTTGGCCAGCCGCCGCAGTTCCCTGGTGCTCTTCGGCTTGTGGTCGACGGCCGTGTAGACGGCGCCCCGGTGGACGGCGAACGTCACCGGGACGAGATGCGGCCAGCCGTCCTCCCCCACGGTCGCCAGCCGCACGACCGGGACCGTCGTCAGCAGCCGGCGCGCCTCGTCCGGCGAAAGTTTCGGCACCCTCCCACCCTGGCACGGCGGGGTCACACGGGTGGGAACTCCGGCGGCGAGAGGCCCCGCTGGGTCACCGCCGCCAGCTCCTCATCCGTCAGGACGCGTGGTTCGCCGATCGCCTTGGCCCGGACGTACACGCCGCAGAGCCATTCCAGGAGCCGTGCGTTCTCGAACGCCTCGTCCAGGTCGCGGCCCAGCGTGACACCGCCGTGGTCGGCCATCAGCGCGGCGCGCTTACCGCCCGCCATGGCGGCGAGGACGTTCTCCGCCAGTTCGGGCGTCCCGTAGGTCGCGTACTGGGCGACCTTCACGACACCGCCAAGAAGAAGCGTGTTGTAGTGGACGGGCGGCAGTTCGGACATCGTCGTCGCGACGACGGTCGCGTAGGTGGAGTGGGTGTGCACGATCGCGGCCGCCGTGCTCGCCCGGTAGAGGGCGAGGTGCATCGGCGTCTCGGACGACGGCGCCCGCCCACCCTCGACCAGCCGCCCCGACAGGGTGAGGACCGGGCAGTCGGCGGGCTCCAGCCGGTCGAGCCTCATCCCGCCCGGCGTGACCGCGACCAGGTCGCCCGACCGGACGCTGATGTTCCCGGACGTCCCCAGGATCAGACCGGTTTCGGCCAGCCGCCGGCCCGTCGCACATAGTTCGTCCCTTTCGTCCGACAACGGCATGCGAACACCTCTCACGTTCTCCGGCCCACGCGGTTACGCTACGCCTGACGATCATCAGGGGGGCCGGTCATGGCGGTTGTAACACTGGGCGCGCACATCCTGGACGTGCTCGCCCGGCCCGTGCCCGACACCCCCGCACAACAGGGCACCGTGGTCGTCGACGAGATCAGGGCGACGGCCGCCGGCGCCGCGGCGGGCACCGCGGTCGCCCTCGCCAGGCTCGGCAACGACGTCGTCTCGGTCGGCGCGATCGGCGACGACGACCTCGGCGACCTGCTCGTCACGATCATGACCAGGAACGGGGTGGACGTGCGCGGGCTCGTCCGGCGGACCGCCGCCCAGACGGCCGCGTCGATCCTGCCGATCCGGCCCGCGGGACACGCCGGCGACGGCGACCGGCGGGTCCTGCACGCGCCCGGCGCGAACCTGACCC
>JBOHBY010000816.1:0-8034 GCA_050698635.1 Spirillospora sp. | reverse complement strand
GTGCTGCAGTCGCTCCCGGCCATCGCCGCGGGCCACGCCGCCTCGGTCGGCGCGGTCGCGATCCTCGTCACCCTCACCCAGTCGGTCGTGGCGACGCAGGCCATCGCGATCGGCGGCGGCGCCGTCCTGGTCGGGTTCGGCCTGTGGCGGCTGCTGTCGCGGCGCCACTTCCGCTGGGTCGGCATGCGGATCTCGCTGCGGCAGCTCGCCGGGTGGTCGTTCCTGATGTCGTCGGCGCACGGCGCGGGGCTGATGCTGCTGCCCGTCCTGACCTCGTCCGGGACGGCCCCGGCGGGGCATGACCACGGGCTGGCGTCCTCGTCCGGGAGCGCGGTCTCGACCGGAGTGTTCGTGACCGCCGTCCACACCCTGTCGATGTTCGTGGTCGCGGGCGCCATCGCCGTGGTCGTCTACGAGATCGTCGGCCTGGCCGTCCTGCGCCGCGCCTGGTTCAACCTCGACCGCCTCTGGGCCGCCGCCCTCATCACCGCCGGCACCGTCACCGTCCTCACCGCGCTCTAGCGGTGAATCCTGGTCTACCTGCGCTTGGCGACCGCGGTGAGATCGATCTCGATGGGGAACGGTCCCGTCACCTTGAGCTGGTCGTGATGAATGCCCGTCAGGACGTAGGAGTCGACGGCGGGATCGAACTCGTACGCGTAGACGACGGTGCTCCCCTCGTCTTCCTCGACTCGCCAGTAGTACCTGATTCCGGCCGCCCAGTACCTGCGAGGTTTGATCTCCCGGTCACGGATCTCCGAATCGGGAGAGACCGCCTCGACCACGAGCACGACGTCTTCCGGGAGGTAGTAGGTGGACGGCTCATCCCGTTCGTAGGCCTCCGCCGAGACGATCAGCACGTCCGGTTCGGGGGCGTGCCGCTCGGAAAGCCTGACGGTCATCTCGCGATCCGCGCACAGCTCCGCGGGCGCCTGCCGACTGAGTTCGTCCCGCAGCAGGTTGATCACACGGACGTGCCACTTGCGTTGCGGGCTCACGAAGACCAGGCTCCCGTCGAACAGCTCGGTGTGCCGGGGCAGCAGATCTTCCATGCGAAAGAAGTCGTCGGCGGTGAAGCCTCCCGGCGGGGGGGTCACCCAGTCTGGCAGCGGCTCGCCGTCCATGTAGGCACTTTCTGTAATTACCCCGGCACTCTGAGCAGTCATGCACACACTGTCGCACACGTACGCACTCCTGGTCCTGACAACAGCCTAGACGGGGATCGTCAGCGGGGTTCGGTGGCTTCGCCGCGGCTGTGCAGGAGGGCCTGGAGTTCGGCGAGCTGGCGGGCGGCGAGGGTCTTCTCCGCGCCGTTGATGCCCATCGCGCCGATGGACGTGCCGTCCGCCAGGTCGAGGGTGGGCCAGGGGTCGCCGACCGTCATCGACACGTCCACGACCTCGGCCCATTCGAGGCGGCGGGTGCGGAACGCGTTGACGACCGTCAGGCCGGACTCGTCGGCCGCGATACGGCAGCGGGCGAGCATGTGCAGGATCCACGTGACCAGCGCGCCGAACGCGATCATCAGGGCGCGGTCGAACAGCGTGAACTGGGGCGCCACCACCACGGCGAGCACGATCAGGCCGAGCATGATCACGCCCGCCGTGAGGTAGGCGACGATCCGGGTGGTGCGGGGACGCCACACGGTCGGCAACGCCGGAGGCTCAGTCAACGATCTTGGAGATGGGGATCTCGAGGATGTCGTGGGCGCCGGCGGCCTTCAGCGCCGGGATCAGGGTGTTCACGCCGCGTTTGGCGACGACCGACTCCACGGCGCTCGACTCCCCGCCGGCCAGCGCGGTCACGGTCGGCGACGACATCGACGGCATGATGTCCAGGACGCCGCGCAGGTCGGCCTGCGCGACGTTCAGCTTCAGCAGGACGTTCCCGCGCGCGCGGATAGCGCCCTGCAGGAGCAGGGCGACGTCCTCCATGGCGGCGCGTTTCTCCGCGTCCTCGTAGGCTTCCCGATTGGCGACCAGCTCGGTGTAGCTGGTCAGGAGCGTGTCGAGGATGCGCAGGCCGTTCTTGCGCAGCGACGAGCCGGTCTCGGTGAGGTCGACGATCGCGTCCACGATGTCGGGCACCTTCGCCTCGGTCGCGCCGTAGGACGGGACGACCGTCGCCTTGACGCCGTTCTTCTCCAGGAACCGTCGCGTCATGGCCGGGAACTCGGTGGAGATCCGCACGCCCTCCGGCAGGTCGGACACCGACCGCCACGGCGCGCCCTCCGGCACCGCCATGATCACGCGGACCGGGTTGGACGTCGCCTTGGAGTACTTCAGCTCCCCGAGGCTGACCACGTCGGCGTCGGTCTCGGTGATCCAGTCACGGCCGGTGATGCCGAGGTCGAACAGGCCCTGTTCGAGGTAGGTCGGGATCTCCTGCGGCCGCAGGACCCGGACGCGTTCGATGCGCGGGTCGTCGATGGACGCCCGGTAGTCGCGGTCCGAGCCCCGCTGGACGGTGAGATCAGCGGCGTCGAACAGCTGCATGGTCGCCTTCTCCAGCGACCCCTTGGGCAGGACGAGTGACAGCACGAAATTGCCTTTCGATGGGACGAGAGTGAGAAGCCCGGGAATCTCCAGGAGCCAGGTGTGGGGTTTCAGGGACGCCCTGGACCCTCTACCTATGCTCCAGGCCGTGCCCGGCGTGACCGTGATGCCGCAGACCTCGCAGGGTCAGAGCCGTGTCGAGTGCGGCCACAGTCGCCTCCCATCCCTTGTCCTCGGGGCTGCCGGGCAGCCCGCTGCGTTCCATCGCCTGCTCAATGGTGTCACATGTGAGGACCCCGTTGCCCACCGGAGTCGACTCGTCGAGCGCGACCCGGGTCACACCGGCGGTGACGGAGTCGCAGACGTAGTCGAAGTGGGCCGTCGCGCCGCGGATGACCGCGCCGAGGCACACGACGGCGTCGAGCTCCCTGGCCATCTGCTGGGCCACCACGGGCAGTTCCAGCGCGCCGGAGACGCGCGCGACGACGGGCTCGTCGACGCCGCACGCCTTCGCCGCCGCCAAGGCCCGCTCCAGGAGCTGGTCGGTGATCGGCTCGTGCCAGCGGGTGCAGACGACGCCGAGCGTGATGCCGGCCGCGTCCACGGCGGTGTCCTCGGGGCGTCCAGCGCCGCTCATGAGAGTCCCTCGATCTGATGTCCGAGACGGTCCCGCTTGACCGTCAGGTAGCGCCGGTTGTGCTCGGTGACGACGACGGGCATGGATTCGCGTCCTCGTACGTCTACGCCGAACCCGTCCAGGCCTTTGAGCTTGTCCGGGTTGTTGGTGAGCACCTTGACCGAGCGTACGCCGAGGTCGCGCAGCATGTGCGCGGCGTTGGAGTACTCGCGCGCGTCGGCGGGCAGCCCCAGTTCCAGGTTGGCGTCGACGGTGTCGGACCCGTTGTCCTGGAGCGCGTACGCCTGGAGCTTGGCGAGCAGGCCGATGCCGCGTCCCTCGTGCCCGCGCAGGTACAGCACGACGCCGCGTCCCGCTTCTGCGATGCGTTCCATGGCGGCGTCCAGTTGCGTGCCGCAGTCGCAGCGCTCGGAATGCAGGACGTCGCCGGTCAGGCATTCCGAATGGGCCCTGACCAGGACGTCCTCGCCACCTTCGACGTCACCGAGAACCAGCGCGACGTGTTCGCCGCCGTCGATGGCACTGGAGAACCCGACCGCGCGCCACATGCCGTACCGGTTGGGCAGGCGGGTCTCGACGACGCGGGTGACCATCGCCTCGTGCCGCCTGCGGTATTCGGCGAGCTGTTCGATGGAGATCAGCTTGAGCTGGTGCTCCTTGGCGAAGATCTGGAGTTCGGGCAGGCGCGCCATGGTGCCGTCCTCGTTCACCACCTCCGCGAGGACGCCCGCGGGGGTGAGCCCGGCCATCCTGGCGAGGTCGACGGCGGCCTCGGTGTGCCCACGCCTGCGCAGTACTCCGCCCTCGCGGTAGCGCAGCGGGAAGATGTGGCCCGGCCGGACGAGGTCGCGCGGCTCGGACGCGGAGTCGCACAGCGTTCTGATCGTCCGGGCCCGGTCGGCGGCGGAGATCCCGGTGGTGACGCCTAGGCGCGCGTCCACGCTGACCGTGTACGCGGTGCGCATGCGCTCGTTGTTCTGCGCGGTCATCAGCGGGATCTGCAGCCGGTCGAGGTCGGCGCCCTCCATCGGGACGCAGATGACGCCGCTGGTGTAGCGGATCGTGAAGGTCAGCAGTTCGGGCGTGGCCTTCGCCGCCGCGAAGATGATGTCGCCCTCGTTCTCGCGGTCCTCGTCGTCGACGACCACGACGGGGCGTCCCGCCGCGATGTCGGCGATCGCCGATCCGATCGAGTCGAAGATCCCGTCGCCGTCGCCGCTCATGATGTCTCCCTTGCCGCTCGATCAGCTGACCCTCGGTCACCGAGCATTCGCTCGACGTACTTGGCGACGACGTCCACTTCGAGGTTCACCGGGTCGCCGGGCCCCTTGTGGCCGAGCGTGGTGAGCGCGAGCGTCGTCGGGATGAGCGCGACACTGAACCGGTCCGCTTCGGCTTGGACGACCGTGAGGCTGATGCCGTCCACGGTGATCGAGCCCTTGTCCACCAGGTAGCGGGCCAGGTTGGGTGGCAAGGACACCGTGACGACGTCCCACCGCTCCCCTGGTTCCCGGGAGAGGATCTCGCCTACGCCGTCCACATGGCCCTGGACGAGATGGCCGCCGAGCCGGTCGGAGAGCCGGACGGGCCGTTCCAGGTTGACCTTGGAGCCGGGCGTGAGCGCCCCCAGGCTCGATTTGTCGAGCGTCTCCTTGATGACGTCGGCGGTGAAGACCTCGTCCTTGACGTCCACCACGCTGAGACAGACGCCGTTGACCGCGATCGACGCGCCGTGTACGGCGTCCTGTGTGACGAGCGGGCCGCGCACCGCAAGGGCGACGGAATCCCCCTGGGGCTCGATCCCCACGATCTCGCCGAGTTCCTCGACGATGCCGGTGAACATCTCCCGGGCCTCCTAGTTCAGGGCTCCGGGGACGTTCATACGTCTGAGCACGCCCCTTGACAGGGACGTACCGCGCGCTGCCTCCCATCCGGACTTTCACCGTCGGTCCCGGAGTTCCACCGGGTCAACCGGCCGATGGCATCGGCCGGGTCGCGGACTGTCACCGCCGGTTCGGAATTTCACCGACCCCGGAGCACGCGTTCATGCTTGCCAACCAGTGTGCCACGCCCCGCATTCCCGCCAAATGTGAACATCCCCACCACCGCACCTTGAGCACGAAACGAGAAACGCCAGGGGTGGGTCAGGCGTCGGTGAGGCGCAGGCCAGCGGGGGTGGCTGTCACGTGGGTGAGGTACTGGATGATGTGGTGCGCTTCCGTCAGGACGGCCGGGTCGTGGCTTGTGGTCACCGCCAGGACGGTCGCGCCGGCGGCACGGCCTGCTGCTATGCCTGCGGGGGCGTCCTCTATGACGATGCAGGCGGACGGGTTCACGCCCAGGCTCCGGGCGGCTTTGAGGTAGCCGGACGGGTCCGGTTTGCCGTTCGGGACGTCCTCGGCTGTCACGACCACAGGTGGGAGGGGCACGGCGGCCACTTCGGTGCGGAGTTTCAGTTGCGCCCTGTCCATTGAGGTGACGAACGCGTAGGGCAGACCGTTCATGTTCCCCAGAAGGTCCACCGCGCCGGGTAGGGCGGTTATGCCGTCGGTGCGGACGGCCTCTAGAGCGTCCAGGCGTGCCGTGGCCGCAGGGGCCTCTTCGGGTGGGAGGAAGTCGGCGACGCGGTCGGCGGTACGGCGGCCGTGGGCGTCGGAGAGGAACTCGTCCGGGTCGATGCCGTATTCGGCGGCCCATTCGCGTGCGGCCCGCTCGACGAGGGGTGTCGAGTCGACGAGGGTGCCGTCCACGTCGAACAGGACGGCCGCGCAAGGCAGGATCACCAGTTCGCCTTGGCCGTCGCCACTTCGGCCTGGCCGCGGAGCCTGCGGACGGCCTCGGCGGGGTCGTCGGCCCCGTAGACGGCGCTTCCGGCGACGAACACGTCGGCTCCCGCTTCCGCGCAGCGTTCGATGGTCTCGGCGCTGACGCCGCCGTCCACCTGGAGCCAGACGGGAAGGTCGCGTCCCTTGATGAGTTCGCGGGCGCGGCGGACCTTCGGCAGGACGACGTCCAGGAACTTCTGCCTGCCGAAGCCAGGCTCGACGGTCATGAGAAGGAGCATGTCGATTTCGCCGAGGAGGTCTTCGAAGCCGTCCACGGGGGTGGCCGGGTTGACGCCGAGGCCCGCGCGCGCGCCTGCGGCACGGATGGCGCGCAGGGTGCGGATGGGCGCCTTGGCCGCCTCGGCGTGGATGGTGACGCTCTTGGCGCCCGACTCGGCGTACTCCGGCGCCCAGCGGTCGGGGTCCTCGATCATCAGGTGGCAGTCGAGGGGCAGCGCGCTGTGCTTGAGCAGGGCCTGGACGACGGGCAGCCCCAGGGTGAGGTTCGGGACGAAGTGGTTGTCCATGACGTCGACGTGGACCCAGTCGGCGGAGTCGGCGATGCGCGCGACGTCCTCGGCCAGGTGGGCGAAGTCCGCGGACAGGATGCTGGGTGCGATCTGTGGGGCCATGATGCCGCGAGTCTATTGGCGCAGTTCGGCCCGATCGTCACCCGGCGGGGTAATGGCGGTCGCGGGTCGCCGTTCCGCTAGGCGAAGGCGGACGAACGCCTCCGGCGCACCGGCGGTGACCCAGAGGCCCAGCACCGCCTGGACGGCGAACGCCTGGGCCAGGTTCGACCCGTCCAGCAGGTAGACGGCAAAGCCCACTGCGCCTACGGGGAGGCGTGCCAGGCGCTTCCAGAGGTTTCCGCCCGCGTCGAACCAGCCCCGTGCGGCAAGCAGGGAAAGGCCGGCCAGGACCCCGCAGAATCCACCCGTGGCCTTGGCCGACTCGACGAGGGTCACGGGTTCGGTCTTTCCTCCGGCGGATTGGACGGCCCGTGCCCAGGCGTCCGGCCACTGGAAGTCTTGGATGGGCTGTACGGCACGCCAGGACGCTGCCAGCAGCAGTAGGGAGATGGCTACGGCGAGGGCCATCTGCACGGCCAGATGACGACGCGTCCACCACGGGACGACGAAGGGTTCCAGACCTAGCGCGGCCACCAGGAGTGCCAGGCCGATGGCCCAGCCGCCCAGCACCTGGCCGACGGAGTGAACGCCGAGGTAGACGCGGGACACCCCGACCAGGGCGGTGACGGCCGCCGCACCGGCCCACAGCGGCCACCGCCTGGTCTGGGCGGCGAAGAACCCCCAGGCGACAGGGGCGTTCTGGGCGTGACCGGACGGCATGCCGAACGACGTGTGCGACTCCTTGCCCTCGACGGACGCGTCCGTCCAGTAGGGGCGGGGGTCGTGGAAGACCAGTTTCAGAAGCGTGTTGAGGAACGCGCTGAACAGCAGGATGACCGTGGCCCGCGCCACCAGGCGCGGAGCCGCGCACCAGAACAGGATCAAGAGCAGAGGGACGTAGAACGCCGCGCTTCCCAGGAACGACACGACATGCCAGAAGCCGGTGAGCACGGGTCCCCCTGGTCAGGTGCGGCGCAGGAGGGCCAGGAACATCGCGTCCGTGCCGTGGCGGTGCGGCCAGAACTGGGCGTAACTCTCCTCGCCGAGGGCGGTGAGATCTGGGGCGACGGAGGTGAGGACGGCGGGGGCGTCGAGCCGTTCGACGTCGTCACGGTCGCGCAGGACATCGTCCACGACCACGCGGGTCTCGGCGATGTGCGGGGAGCACGTGACGTAGGCGACCACGCCGCCAGGCCGGACGGAGTCCAGTGCCGTGGCGAGCAGCTTCCGCTGTAGGGGGCCGAGTTCGGCGACCGACTCGGGGCCTCGGCGCCAGCGTGCCTCAGGGCGGCGGCGGAGCGCGCCCAGGCCGGTGCACGGCGCGTCCACCATGACCCGGTCGAAGGACGCGGGCCGCCACGCGGGTGCGGTGCCGTCGGCGGCGACCACGCCGGTGCGGTCGTCGACCGTGCCGCGGACCAGGGCGGCGCGGTGCGGCTGGACGT
>JBOHBY010000815.1:0-2905 GCA_050698635.1 Spirillospora sp. | reverse complement strand
GGCGGGCGGGTCAGGGGCGGATGCCGAGGCGGCGGGCGGCGCGGCTGCGCTGGCGCTGTGTCCGCATCCGGCGCAGGCGCTTGACGAGCATCGGATCGCACTCCAGCGCCTCGGGGCGGTCGATCAGGATGTTCAGGAGCTGGTAGTACCGCGTCGCCGACATGTCGAACTTCTCGCGGATGGCCTGTTCCTTGGCTCCGGCGTACTTCCACCACTGCCGTTCGAAGGCGAGGATCTGGCGGTCGCGTTCGGAGAGCAGTTCCGCGGGGAAGGCGACGTCGTCCGCCCCGCCTTCGTCTTCGGTCACGGGTGGTGCGGCAGGGCCGTCGTCCATGCTTCCGTCCTGTGGGGGGACGTCACCGCGGGGGTCACCGGGGGCGTTCGCCGCTCGCATCAGGTCCCCTCTGTGGTTACTGATCCCGGGTCGTCCGGGTTCGGGCGGGTGTCATGTTACGCGCCCGCGCCGACAAGTTCTGGCGGTTCCCCGGGAACGACGGCCGGTGGTTCAGTGCATCACATCCCCGTTCACCTGGGGATCTTCAATGCCGTGTGTCACACGGCGAACGCCTGTCCCTTCAGCCTCGGAACATGTGCAGACTACATGCGTTAGAGTGGATTCGGCGTCCGCCATGACGGCACGAAACGGAGACCTCGCATGCCGACGGACACCTCCGCGACAGGGCGGCTCACCAGCCAGGACACGTCCGAGCACGCCACGACGGAGCCGCACGCCGAGCAGTTCACCGACCCGGGCGACACGGCCGATCCGGGCGACTCGGCCGATCCGGGCGACTCAGCGCTCACGGACATCGGGGCGGCGCTGTTCCATCTGCGCCGGGTCTGGGCCAAGCCCGACCTCATGAAGCGGATCCGCGCCCAGGCGCCCTGCGACACCGGCGGGCGGCCGTTGCAGATCTCCAACCTGACGGTGGTGAACGCCGTCGCCGCAGTCACCGCGGAGGCGGCTCAGTCGGCCGCCGGACAGGACGCGGACTCCGCGGACGGGTCGTCCTGCGAGGTCACCGTCGGTGCCGTCGCGGAACGGCTGGAGATCGATCCGTCCACGGCCAGCCGGCTGGTCGGGCACGCCATCGACGCCGGGCTGCTGTCCAGGAGGCCGTCGCCCGTGGACGCGCGGCGCGCCAACCTCGGGCTGACCGAGGCGGGACGACGCGTCAAGCAGGTCGCCGACCGGTTCCGCCGCGCCTACCTGGACGAGCTCATGACCGGCTGGTCGGCGCAGGAGCGGGCCGAGTTCGCCCGGCTGCTCACCCGGTTCGCCGACGCCGCCGTCCGGGCACCGAGGTACTCGGACGGCATCGACGAGATCTTCAAGGAGGCCGGCGCCGCGGACTAGGTCGTCGGCGCCGGTCGCGGCACCGGCCTCCGCTCGTGCCCCGTCCACCCGGGGCGGACGGGGCAGGTCTCCCGGGCCTTGGCGCGGGGTCAGTTTCCGTTGCGGAGCGTCGAGACGCGCATCAGGTACTCGTCCTCGTCGATCTCGCCGCGGGCGAACCGCTCGGCCAGCACCGACAGCGCCTTGGCCATCGGGTCGGAGGCCGCGGCGGCCGTCGCGGCGGTGGTGTTCATCCGGCGCCGGATCAGGTAGAACGCCGTGCCCAGCACGGCCAGCCAGAACAGGCCAAACGTGATCGGGAACACCGGCCAGAAGGCGGGTGCGTCCCCGCCGTCGTTCCAGTTGCCCGGGTGCATCGCCGTCGCCTGCGCCGCCATCGTCGTCAACATGGTTCATCGGCCCTTCCTGTGTTGTTCGGATGAGTCGATGCTCGGCGACGGGTATGGGGGCCTGCATCGTCTGGCCGGAGGCTCCCGCGCTACGCCCGCCGTAGTACCGCGGGCCTTTCTCGTTCACCCGCGGGCGGTCCTCGTTTACCCGCGGGCCTTCGGCGGCTTACCACCAGGGCGGTGGGTAGTCCTCGTCGTCGGGGGAGGGTGAGCGCCGCGAGTGGCGTCCGCGCGGCTCGTCGCCGGGCCGGTCGGCGGGGTCGGCGAACTCGGAGGGGTCGGCCGGGGCCATGGGCTGGACGGGCCCGAACAGCGGTTCCTCGTCGGCCGGGACGGCGGGGAGGGCGCCGGTCGCGTCATCGTCCCCGGGACGTACGGCCGGGGGCGGCAGGATCTCGTCCTGCGGAACGGCGGGAAGCGGTGCGGTGAAACCGCCGTCGGACGGTTCGGCGCGGTCGAGCGAGTTCCGCCGGAACGCCTCCCATTCGTCGTCGTCTTCGAAGGCGGAGTCGCCGTTCCCGGCCGAGCCGTTGAGCCCGGAGCCGTTGACGCCGGAGCCGTTGAGGTCGGAGCCGTTGAGGTCGGAGCCGTTGAGGTCGGAGCCGTTGGTTCCGTTCAGGTGCTCGCCATTGTGGCCGTTGCCGAAGGCATGCCCGTTTGCGCCGTTCCCGTTCCGGCCGTTCCCGCTCCCGCTCCCGTTTCCGTTTCCGTTCCGGCCGTTCGCGAAGTATTCGCCCGGGTCGAACGGGCGCAGTTCGCTCGGCGGCTGCTTCGGCGGTGACGGCTCTGGCGGCTCTGGCGGCTGAGCGAGGTCGGGCGACGCTTCCTCGTCCCAGGACGCTTCCGTGCCCCAGGACGATCCGCCGGTGTCCCAGGACAGGGCGTCCCACGAACCGTTCACGGGATCGGACGGCGGCGCGTCCACGGGCAGCGGGTCGGACGGCGGCGCGTCGAAAGGCGAGGGATCCGCGGGCGGGATATCCGGTATGGGCGGGCCGGGGCGGACCTCGGTGCTCTGCCAGAGCGGGACGCTGACCGGCGCCGGTGTTGGTGATGGCGTCGGCGTCGGCGTGGGTGTCGGTGCGGCCGCGTACGGGCCGAGGGCGGCCACGGGTTCGCGCGGGACGGACGGCGCCGACGGCAGCCCGTAGTCGGGCAC
>JBOHBY010000814.1:0-7912 GCA_050698635.1 Spirillospora sp. | reverse complement strand
GCTCGGGGAGGGGACGGTGGCCGTCGACCTGCGCGTCCCCGGCGGGACGGGCGGCTGGTCCGGCGGTCGTTCCGATCGGCTGAGGTCGTGCGAGGAGCGAGCACGCGCGCCGGTCAGGCCGGGCGGTGGCGGTGGTCGAGGGAGGCCCAGGCTTCGTCCCACGCACGGTAGCGGCGGTGGTCCATCCTGCGGCGGACCAGCATGTAGAGGCCGAGCAGCGGCAGCCCGGTCGCCGTGGCGGTCGCCGCCCCGGCCGTCGCCATGTCGCCGACCGTCCGTGCGTGCGTGCGCGGTGGTAGGTCGGTCACGCCGTGACGCGGCCCCGCCCAGACCTTGGGGTGATCGCCGATCTGGGCGCCGCGCTGGCTCCTGTAGTGCCCCGAGCGCGGGGTTCCGTCCCCGTCGATCCAGGTCAAGGTGACCTCACGTCCGCCGTGCGACCGCTTGACGTTCACCACCGTCGCGTCGACACGGTGCAGCGTCGCGGCCTCGTGCCGTTCGGCCCGTACCCCCGAATCGCGAGCGTGCTGGACGGCCTGGACGCCGACGACCGGGGTGACGAGCAGGAACACCACGAGCAGCAGCAGCCCGGAAAGCCCTTGGATCCGATCCACCGGGCGGCGCAGGTCGTTGTCGTCGAAACCGCAGCGACGGCGGTAACGATTCACCCGTGACCACGGTCTCGACGACTTCAAGGCTGCGTCCTCCTGCGTTTCCAAGGCGGCGCTCTCCATGCAGCGTCCCCCGGAGTGACGCCCGCCACAACGGACCGATGTCCTGACCGGCATGGCCCAAAGGTCCCGAACGCCGTCGGGCCGGCTACAGCGGGACGTCGCGGGTGGTGGCGAGGATCTCCTTGGTGTGCTGGCCGATCGAGGGTGGGCCCGTGGTGAACGCCGTGTCGATCACCGGGAGTGGCGAGCCGGGGACGATCACCTCGCCGTCCCCGTTCTCCAGGGGGATCGAGCGGACCATCGCGCGGTGCCGGACGTGGGGGTCGGACGCCAGCGTGTCCACGCTGAAGATCGGGCTGCAGGGGACGCCGACGTCGCCCATCCGGGCCACGACCTCGGCCACGGTGTGCGCGCGGGTCCACGTTTCGATGGTGCGGTCGAGTTCGTCGCGGTGGTCCAGGCGGGTGTCGGTGGCGGGGGTGGTGAAGTAGGGGAGTAGGTCTGGTGCGTCTACCACGGCGGCTAGAGCCGTCCACATGCGCAGGGTCATCGGTGCGAGGTAGACGTAGCCGTCGGCGGCGGTGTAGGTGCCGGCATAGGAGCGTCGTACCTTGCTGCCGACGCGCATGGGGCTCTGACCGAGCTGGACCGCCTCGGCCAGGCACGGGCCCAGCAGGGACATCATGCTGTCGAGCATGCTCAGGTCGGTGAACGAGCCTTCGCCGGTGGTGTGGCGGCGGCTGAGGCCGAACATCACCGCGAGGGCGGCGTAGAGGCCGGTGACGTGGTCGGGGACGAACAGGCCCGCCTGCATCGGTGTCCCGTCGGGTTCGCCGGTCAGGTGTACCAGGCCCGACATCGCCTGGATGATGCCGTCGAAGGCTGGGCGCTTGGCGTACGGGCTGTCGTTGCCGAAGCCGCTGGCGTGGACGTAGACCAGCCGCGGGTTGACGTCCCGGGCCCGCGCGTAGCCGAAGCCGAGGCGTTCGGGGATGCCGACCGCGTAGTTGGTGACCACCACGTCGGCCGAGCGCAGCAGCGTGACCAGCGCGTCCTGTCCCGCGTCGGACTTCAGGTCGAGCATGACGCTGCGCTTGTTGCGGTTCAGCGCGTGGAAATAGACGTCGTTGTACGACAGCGTCTCGGCGCCGCGGCTGGCGTCGCCCTCCGGCGGCTCGACCTTGATCACGTCGGCGCCCTGGTCGGCCAGGATCTGGCTGCAGAACGGCCCGGCGATGTAGTGGCCGAACTCCAGTACGCGGATGTCGCTCAGGGGTGCGGCGTTCATGGGGTCCCCTTCTTCGTGGCGTCGCCGTTCCGGGGTGGTGCGGTGTTCAGGCTCGGCATCCAGATGCCCTGTTCGGCGGCGAACTCGACCGCGCGCTCGTAGCCGGCGTCGGCATGGCGCACCACGCCGCTGCCGGGGTCGTTGGTCATCACGCGGTCCACGCGCAGCGCGGCGAGCGGCGTCCCGTCGGCGACCACGACCATCCCGGTGTGGACCGACCGCCCGATGCCGGTGCCGCCGCCGTGCTGCACGCCCACCCACGTCGCGCCGCTGGACGCGTTGAGCAGCGCGTTCAGCACCGGCCAGTCGGCGATGGCGTCGCTGCCGTCGATCATCGCCTCGGTCTCCCGGTAGGGGGACGCGACCGATCCGGAGTCGAGGTGCTCGCGCCCGATCGCGACGGGCGCGCTGACCTTCCCGTCGCGGACGAGGTCGTTGATGACCCGTCCGGCGCGGGCGCGCTCGCCGTAGCCGAGCATGCAGGTGCGGGCGGGCAGGCCCTGCACGCGGACGTGCCGCGCCGCCAGCCGCAGCCACCGCGTGACGGACGGGTTGCCGGCGAACTCGTCGAGCATCGCCGCGTCGATCACGGCGATGTCGGCCAGGTCGCCGGACAGCGCGATCCAGCGGCAGTGGCCCTTCGCCTCGCAGAACAGCGGGCGGATGTAGGCGACGATGAAGCCGGGGTAGTCGAGCGCCCGCTTGAAGCCGCCGAGGTCGGCCTCGACGCGCAGGCCGTTGCCGTACTCGAACACCTCGGTGCCGCGGTCGAGCAGCGCGCACAGCGCCCTGACGTGGTCGGCCATGCTCGCGCGGGCGCGCAGCACGTAGGTCCGCCTGTCGTGGGCGCGCAGGTCGTCGGTCTCCTCTTGCGACATGCCCGGCACGGCGTACAGGAGCGGATCGTGGGCCGAGGTCTGGTCGGTGGCGATGTCGACGGGGACGTCCCGCGCGACGATCTCGGGCAGGACCTCGGCGGCGTTGGCGCGCAGCCCGACCGAGAGGGCGCGCCGCTCGTCCCGGGCGGCCAGCAGCAGGGACAGGGCGTGGTCGAGGTCGTCGGCCTGGGTGTCGAGGTAGCCGAGCCGCATCCGCCGGGTGATCTTCGCCTGGTCGACCTCCACGCACAGCGCCGCACCGCCGTTCATGGTGATCGCGAGCGGCTGCGCGCCGCCCATGCCGCCGAGTCCGGCGGTGACGGTCAGCGTGCCGGCGAGCGTCCCGCCGAAGCGTTTGGACGCCACCGCCGCGAACGTCTCGAACGTGCTCTGCAGGATGCCCTGCGACCCGATGTAGGCCCACGACCCGGCGGTCATCTGGCCGAACATCGTCAGCCCGGCGTCCTCGAGGCGGCGGAACTCCTCCAGCGTCGCCCACTCCGGGACGATCATCGCGTTGGAGATCAGCACCCGCGGCGCCCACTCGTGCGTGCGGAACACGGCCACCGGACGGCCCGACTGCACCAGCAGGGTCTCGTCACCGGCAAGGCGGCGCAGCGTGGCGACGATCGCGTCGAAGTCCCGCCAGGACCGCGCGGCGCGGCCGTTGCCGCCGTAGACGACGAGGTCGTCCGGACGTTCGGCGACGTCCGGGTCCAGGTTGTTCATGAGCAGGCGCAGGGCCGCCTCCTGCGCCCAGCCCTCGCAGGACAGGTCGCCTCCGTGGGGCGCCCTGACCGTCCGCGGTCCCGCCATCGCCTCTCCTCCGATCACGTGGGATGCCACCTCCGCCTACTCGCCCGTCCCGGCTGAGCCCGTCCCGGCTGAGCGCGGCCCGAACGGCTCGGGCCGGAACGGGTCGTCGCGGACGCCGAGGAACGCCCGCAGGCCGCCCTCGTCCTTCGCCGCGTTGAGCCGCTCGCGCTCCGGCCCGTAGGACGAGTGGGCCATCGCGTTGAGCGCGCCGTTCAGCAGCAGGCCGCTGTCGATGCCCGCCGCGCGCAGGCCCTGCATGGTGATGGCCTTGTTCAGCCGCACCGACGCGGCGGGAACCTGCGCGATGCGCCCGGCGAGCCGCCGGGCGGCGGGGAGCAGCTCGCCGGGTTCGACGACCTCGTTGACCACGCCGATGCGCAGCGCCTCGGCGGCGTCGAAGTGGTCGCCGGTCAGCGCGTAGCGGTTGGCGTTCTTCCACCCGCACAGCGCCGCGAACAGGAAGATGGAGCTGGACGTCATCCGCACCTCGGGCTGGGCGAAGACGGCGCCGGTGGACGCGATCGTGATGTCGCAGGCGAGCGCGTACCAGAACCCGCCGCCCATGCACCAGCCGTTGACCGCCGCGATCACCGGCTTCGGCAGGCTCCAGATCTCCCTGAGATGGTCGAGCTCCGCCTGGTTGCGCTCGTACCAGCCGCCGATGACGTCCGCCGGGTAGCGCGCGGTCGGGCCGGACGCGTTCCCGCCGTCGACGGCCGCCATGTCGTAGCCGGAGCAGAACGCCCGTCCGGCCCCGGTCAGAACGATCGCGCGGACGTCGGGGTCGGCTCCGGCGCGGCGCAGGGCGTCGTGCAGTTCCCGCTCAAGGTCGGACGACAGCGCGTTCATGACCTCGGGCCGGTTGAGGGTGAGGGTGGCGACGGCGTCGTCCACCTCGTAGAGGATGGTCTCGTAGTCCATGGCGGAGCGGTCCTAACGTGTCAGGGGCGGTTGGACGATCCGGAGGTCGAGCACCCGCACTCCCCGGCCTCGCGGCAGCACGGCGACCGGGTTGAGGTCGATCTCCACGGCCGCGTCGCGCAGGTCGGCGGCCAGCCGCGCGACACGCAGGACGAGGCCCGCGAACGCGTCGGCGTCGGCCGGAGGCGAGCCGCGGTATCCGGCGAACAGGCGGGACAGTGGCGTCCCGGCGATCATCTGGTCCACTTCCGCCGGCGATACCGGTGGCAGCGCCAGCGCGGGGTCGGGCTGGAGTTCGACGAGCGTCCCGCCGGCCCCCAGCGCGAGGACCTGCCCGAACACCGGGTCGAGCCCGCATCCGACGAACGCCTCCACGCCGCCGGTGACCATCTCCTCCACCACGACATGCGGGGCGGGTTCGCCGAGGTGCCGCGCCACGGCCGACGTGACGGCCTCGTACGCCTCGCGCACCTGCGAAGCGGTGGACAGCCCGACCGCGACGCCGCCGACATCGCTCTTGTGGACCACCTTCGGCGACGCGGTCTTGACGACGACCGGGAACCCGATCGACTCGGCCGCCGCGACCGCCTCGGCCGCGGCCCCGGCGGCGGCGCGCCGCGGCAGGGGCAGCCCGTAATGCTCGGCCAATTCCTCCAGCACATCACCGGACACCTGCCTGGACGGCGACTCGTCCAGGGCCCGCCGCACGGCCTCCAAGGACGCCGCTCGGGGTTCGACCGGCTCGCTTCCGACGATCACGCCGACCTGATGTGTGACCGCGGCGATCGCGGCCATGCCGGCGCGGGTGCCGTGTACGACGGGGATGTCCGAGCCCGCCAGCGCTTCGGCGGCGAACGGATGCAGCCCGCCGCCGTAGTTCGACAGCACCATGACCGGCGTGCCGGAGCGTTCCCGGACGTCCGGCAACGTCGCCAGCAGGCGGGTGTAGGACGTGGCCAACCGGTCGCCCAGCGCGGGCGGCGCGTCCAGGACGACGGTGAGGAGATCGACCCCTGGATCGTCCGCGACGGCGGCGGCGAGGCGTCCGAACCGCTCGGGATCGCCGACCAGCTGGCCGGTGCCGTCGAGGGGGTTGGCGATCGTGGCGAAGTCCGGCAGGATCCGCGCGAGTTCTTCGCGGGTGCCCGCCGACAGCTCGGCGAGCCGCACGTCGCCGTCGGCGGCGACGTCGGACACCAGCCCGATCTCGCCTCCGGAAAGCCCGACGAACGCGACCCGGTCACCCGCCGGCGCGGTGCGCAGCGTCGACAGGGCGACCAGCGCTTCGGTGAGCTCGTCGAAGTCGTCCACGGTCACGATCCCGGCGCGGCGGCAGAACGCCTCGTAGGCGCGTGCGTCCCCGGCGATCGCACCCGTGTGGGACGCGACGTTGCGTGCGCCCAGCTCCGTCCGCCCGACCTTCAGCGCCACCACCGCGACGCCGTTGGCGTGTCCCTTCCGGACGGCCGCCATGACGCCCTCGGCGTCGGTGATGCCCTCGACCACGAGGCCGACCGCCCGCGTGGACGAGTCCTGGACGAGATAGTCCAGGTAGTCGGCGAGCCCGGTCACGGTCTCGTTGCCGCTGGAGACGACATAGGAGAACCCGAGACGTCCAGAGCCCGCCAGCAGGATGCATCCCGAGCCCGACTGCGACACTACGGCGACCGGTCCGGCGGGGAGGTCAGCGCCGAAGTCGGTGCCGGTCAGCCACAGGGCCCGGCCGGGGTTGAACACGCCCAGGCAGTTCGGGCCGACCAGGCTCATGCCGTAACGTCCGGCGAGTTCGCGCAGGCGGGCGGCCCGCGCCGCGCCGTCGGCGGTCTCCTCGAACCCCGAGGCGTAGACGACCACGCCCCGGCAGCCCTTCTCGCCCGCCTCCTCGACCAGCGCGGGAACGGTGTCGCCCGGCGTGCAGATCAGCGCCACGGACGGGGTGTCAGGCACGTCGGCGAGCGCCCGGTACACGGCGACGCCGTCGACGTCCTGTCCGCCGGGGTGGACGCCGTGGACCGCGCCGCCGAAGCCCGCCCGCCGCAGGTTGCCGTGGATCCGGCGCCCGGTCGAGCCCGGACGCGGCGACAGCCCGACGATCACGATGCTCTTCGGGTTCAGCAGGTCGTCGAGCTCGGGCTGGCGGTACGTCCGCTCATTATCGCTCATGGGGCACCGCCGCCACCTGCGTCGTGTCGAGGTAGGCCGTCAGCGTGCCGCCGTGCCGGATCGACTCGCGGGCGTCGCGGGACAGGACGGCGCGCAGCGTGACGCCCTCGCCCGTGCGCAGCGTGACCCGCACGCCGTTGCCCAGATACAGGTCGTCGAGGACGTGCAGCTCAAGGCGGGCCGGGGCCGGGCCCGACGGCGTCAGGCTCAGCGCCTCCTCCGGGATGCTGAGGCCGACCCGCTCGGCGGACGGCTCCAGCGGCTGCCCGCACGGCACCTCCATGTCGCACCCGGCGAACCCGACGCGCGCCATGTCGCCGTCCAGCCCGGACATGGTCGCCTCGGCGACGTTGTGGCCGCCGAAGAAGCTCGCGACGAACGCGTTGCGCGGACGGGTGTAGAGCTCCTCCGCGGTGCCGACCGCGTCGATGCGGCCGTCGTGCATGATGACGATCCAGTCCGAGAGGGTCAGCGCCTCCTCGCGGTCGTGCGTGACGTAGACGGTCGTCGCGCCCGCCTCCTTGTGGAGGCGTCGCAGCTCCACCGCCATGCGCATGCGCAGTTCGCGGTCGAGGGCGCCGAGCGGCTCGTCCATCAGCAGGAGCGGCGGCTGGAAGACCAGGGCTCGGGCCAGGGCGGCGCGCTGCTGCTCGCCGCCCGAGAGCTGGCGGGGGAGCCGGTCGGCGAGCCCTTCGAGCCCGACCATCGCGAGCGTCTCGCCGACCCGCGCCCGGACCTCGGGCGCCGGCACGCGGCGGAGGCGCAGCGGGAAGGCGACGTTCCCGAAGACGGTCAGGTGGGGGAAGAGGGCGTAGTCCTGGAACACCATCCCGACGTTCCGGCGGTGGGGAGGCTCACGCGTGATCGACCGCTGCCCCAGGAAGACCTCGCCCGCCGTGGGCGCCTCGAAGCCGGCGATCAGGTTGAGGAGGGTCGTCTTGCCGGAGCCGCTCGGGCCGAGCAGCGCGACCAGCTCGCCGCTCGGGATGTCGAGCGAGACGTCGTCGAGGGCACGGAACGCGCCGAAGCGCTTGCTGACGTTCTTGACTGCGATCGTCATGGCACGAACACTCCTTCGCTCCGGCGCGTGCGCCAGGCGATCAGGTGCTTGGCGCCGAGGGTGACCAGCGCCAGCAAGAGCAGCAGCGACGCGCATGCGAACGCCGCCTGGT